>JAZULH010000001.1:0-8651 GCA_045602985.1 Acutalibacteraceae bacterium
AGGCGGTCAGCTTGTGGCAGATAATGTTGATTTGAGTTGGTTTAAATAATTATCTTAAATCACAAATTGCGTGCGCATACATCAGCATATGTAATGAAAATCAAGCATCAATTTGATGCGGCACAGGTGGCACTCGTTTCAAACGGACTCAAGACTTTTGACGGTTCTTATGGTTTAGCTGCTGATACCAACCTGGATGAGATTATTGATATCGATGACTATCAGGCTATTGTTAACAAGGTTGTTGCATAAAACAAAACCACAAAAATAATACTACAAAAACAAAATCCCTCTCACAGGAGAGGGATTTTGTTGCTTTATTAAACTTAGAAATTTATATCTTCATAATAGGGCATCGAGTTTTCGGCACCCATACGGCTTACGGCGTATGAACCTGCACGGTTACCGTAATCACAGGCATCAATAATATTGCCGTATTTTACATAGTGCAGTGCCATTGCCGCCGTAAAGCAATCGCCTGCAGCGGTTGTGTCAATCACGTGTGCAGGGTATGGGGGGAGTGTTGTCAGCTTTTCGCCATCCCACACAGAGCAACCACGTTCACCAAGCTTCAGTACCACATATTTTGCCTTGCTGCGGTCCTTTAATATTTGCGAGGCTTTAAGAATGCTTTCATCATTATCAGGGAAAATACCCGTAAGTGCTTTCGTTTCGCTTTCATTTGGCGAAATAATGGTAGCACCCTGCATTTTTTCAAGGTCAAAGGACTTCGCCGGACCACAGTCTATAACTGTTGTAATGTTATTTTTTACGGCATGGTTTACACACTCTGTAACCGCCTCTTCATTTGTTTCAAACTGTATAAGCAGCAGATTGGTGTCGGGCGTAAGTTGGCTTGTTGCCTCAATGGGGTTAATCTCTTTATTGGCACCCTCATATACAACAATACGGTTTTTGCCGTCACCATCCAACAGAATAACTGCCATCCCTGTTTTGGTGCCCTCTGTGGAAACACCCGTTGTATCAATTCCGTTGCTTTTAAGATTTTGAATCAGCTTTTCGCCATTAGGGTCATTTGCCACTTTGCCAATCATTTTGACCTGTGCACCAAGACGCGATAGGGCAGTGGCCTGGTTGGCACCTTTGCCACCGTTTGCATGGCTGTAGCTTGTACCTGTAACATTTTCGCCTGTTTCGGGCACCCGTGCCATTTCCAGTATAAGGTCCATATTAATACTACCCACAACAGCAGCTTTTATATTCTTGTACATCCTATTACCTCAACTCAAAAATTTTCTGAAATCCTCTGCTGCCTGTGTTATGGGCTTATCCTTGAGGAATAATGCACTTGTACCCAGCACAAATATATCAGCACCGCAGTTGTATAATTTCTTGCCGTTTTCGGGACTTATGTTTCCGTCAACCTCAATGAGCGTGCTCGGGCAGTTCCATTCGTTTAGCAAAGCGCGAGCCTCTTTTACTTTACTCTCTGCACCTAAGAACATTTTCTGCCCTGCAAACCCGGGACTTACAGTCATTACAAGAAGCATATCTACATATTCCTTAAGATGCTTGATGTTTTCCACGGGAGTTTGCGGATTAAGTGCCAGACCTGCTTTACAGCCCTTGTTTTTTATCATTTCGAGAGTGCGGTGGATATGTATTTCAGATTCATAGTGGACACACAAAATATCTTCTGCAGAAAGATTCATTCTTTCAATAAATTTTGAGGGCTCGTTAACCATCATATGAATATCCATCGGAATATCAGTAACATTTTTCAGGGTGTTAATTAAATCAAAGCCCAGAGTTATGTTGGGGACAAATGAACCATCCATAATATCAATGTGCAGGTACTCAACGCCTGCTTTTTCAAGCTCTTTTATTGATGGCATAAGGTTAGTAAGGTCTGCGCACATAAGGGATGCAGATAACAGTTTTTTCATTTTCGGACGGACCTTTCGTTTGTAGTTACCCAAATTTTAGCATATTATAATTTTGGTGTCAATTAATAGTGCTGTTCTGTTATGTGTTATACAGTATTTGTTACATCGGGCGAAAAAATTCTCTAAAGGGTGGTTGTTGACACTTTCTCGTAAAACTGATAAAATTTTATCAGTACAAGATAATATGATTGCAACAAAATTAAAAAGGAAGGAGCAGAGTAATGTCAGAGCAAGCTACCGCAACAAAAGAAATAAGACGTTATGTGGGCAGAAAGGAAACTATTGCTTACGTTCTTAATGATGTTGCATCAAGCCTCAATATCGATGATTACAAGGAACGCTATATTTATGATGTTGTAAATATAGATTTTAACCTGCTTGCAATACAGAATGTTGTCGCCACAGCGTGGGACTCTGTTAACGATACCTTCATAGGTGTTTTGGTGGATAAAACCCGAACACGTTGGGGTAAATTCCGCCCGTACGTAATACTTGGTGAAATACCTTTAACGGTTCTCGGTATGTGGTATTGGCTTATACCGTTTCTTTTTCCCGATACTCCCGGTGACTATCTTCCCAAATGGATTTTTTATTTTGCCATGAGCATTATTACAGAGACAGCCACCACCTTTACCGCCGTAGCAAAGACGGGTTACCTGTCAACAATAACACCGGAGCCTCTGGAACGATCGCGGTTAATTGCCACGGCAAATGTGGCATCCCACCTTGTAGAGGATTTGCCCAAGCAGGCATTCGGTATTATTTATGACCTTGTTGCCAACAAAAAGATAATTATAAGACTGCCAAGGCTTTTTGCAGGCTTTGGTATTGCCTGTGCGGCAGTATCGGCTTTTTTTGCGCTGTATTTTGTTATGAACTCCCGCGAAAGGGTGTCGCAGTCTATCAGGCAACCCTCTGTTAAGCATTGCTTCAGGGCAATAATAAGCAACAAGCCAATGCTTATTTATCTGCTGTCCCAGTTCCTTGGGGGCTTCAGTATCGGTAAGAGCAGAACTAACTTCTACATAGATGTTTTGGGTTCAGTTACCTGGAAAACCATTGTAGGTATACCGGCATTCCCCGTAAAATTTATTAGTTATAGCTTTGTAGAGCCTTTGCGGAGGCGTTTTTCAACAAAAGCCCTGTGGATTTTGGAGGATGCCTGGACCGATATGCTGTGGTTAACTGTGTTCGGCATAGGCTCCATAAATAACAATTTCCAAAAGAAGGCGGTTATTCTGCCGACAATGGCAATTGAGGAAATTTTTGAAATGTGCGTTTACGGATTGCGCCGCGTTATCCCTGCCGAGATAAAGAACGAGGCGTTGGATTACAGCGAGTGGAAGCACGGCTATCGTTCTGAGGCAATGACGGGCGTTTCAATGGACCTTATTTCCAAGCTTCAGAATGCGGTTATGAGTGGTATAAACAATGTGGTGATGGGTAAAATCGGCTACATACAGGGCAAGGAAATTGGCACACAGACCGATAAAACCAAATGGTGGATATTTGCCCTTGGCACAGGTATTCCGATTATTTCATCAAGTCTCGGTATTATACCCAAATTCTTCTATCCTCTGTCAGCTGAACGGAAGGCAAGAATGTACGAGGAGCTTTCCGAGCGACGTATTGCAATGGCAGAGTTTATGAAAACCGCCACTAAGGAAGAGGTTGAGCAGAAGGGTAAAGACCAGCTCCAAGGTAAATTCGATTAAATCATTAAATAACATAACGGCAATGGCTGTTTTTTGGTTTAAGATATGTTTTTCGTTCACTTAGAGGGACGCGTCCGCAAATTGATCTTAAGAGCATAAAAACAGAGGCAACATATAGAAAGGGCTTGTATTCTCAGCTAAGGCTTTTTGAAAGAAATGATAATTAAAAGAAATACGTAACAGCAGGTAAAGGAAGTTACGTTACATAATTTCAAATACAAAATAAAAGGAGTGGAACATTTTGGCGAAAGAAAAATGCAGAAAAACCAAAAAGAGGCTTCTTATTTTTATTTCCGTAGTTATTGTTCTGGGAATTTTAGTTACAGGACTTAATGTTCTGGCTGTTCAGAACCTTTTGAAAAAAGGAAGTTCATACAGTAAGGTTGAAATTGAAAATCAGCTTGTTCCTCAGAAGGATGAAAACGGGAATTGGGTTTTCACTACGGATAAAGAGTTTAAAATAATGCACCTTACCGATATTCACATCGGTGGTGGATTTATGTCAAAAACCGTGGATGAAAAGTCTTTGAATTCAGTAGCAGCAATGATAACAAAGGAAAAGCCCGACTTTGTTATTGCAACAGGTGACATTGCTTTCCCTGTTCCGTATAGGGCAGGCACCTTCAACAACTACAGCGGTGCAAGGGCATTTGCAAACCTTATGGAAAGTCTCGGCGTTTATTGGGATGTAACCTTCGGCAACCACGATGCTGAATGTTATTCATATTTTGACCGAGAATCACTTGCGGAGTTTTACTCTGACGAGGAGTTTGAGCATTGCTTGTTCCAGCCCGGTCCTGAGGCTGTTGATGGTTACGGAAACCATACAATTGAAATCAAAAATTCTGAAGGTATAATTACTCAGGCTGTAATTTTAATTGACTCTCAGGCTTACGTTGAAGATACTTTGATTGACAGCATCAAGGGTACATATGATAACATCCATCCCAATCAGGTTGAGTGGTATGAGGCTGAAGTCAAGCGAATGAATGCTGAAAACAGCAAGCTTATAAAATCAATTCAGGGCGATGTGAACGGAGGCTTGTTTAAGCAATACGGTACAGTAAAAAGCCTTGCGTTTTTCCACATTCCTTTGGTAGAAATGAATGATGCCTGGACAGAATTTGTTGAAAACGATTTTAAGGATACAAAGGATTTTAAATATATTGAAGGTATAATCGGTGAAGGTGGCAGAAGGGTTTACTGCGGTTTGGGCGAGGATGACCTTTTTGAAAAAATGCTTGAACTCCAATCAACAAAGGCCATGTTCAACGGTCACGACCATATTAATAACACCACCTTTGAATACAAGGGTATTCAGTTCAGCTACGGCTACAGTATTGATTATTTTGCATATTCAGGTATTGATAAGCTTGGCTCACAAAGAGGCTGTACAATGATTACCTGTAAGCCCGATTCTACATTTACAATTGATAAGTACAATTACTATTCCGACAGATACGAGCTGGACGGATTTACCCGTGAGGAAGTAACTATGCAGTTTGAGGATGTTACATACCAGACTCCTGCAGAATAAAAGTTATTAAAAAAGGAATTGAGGAAATATGAATAAAGAGAAGCTCAGCAAGAAGAATTGGTTAATTATAACCTTGTTCTGCTTTATGGGTGGTATTGCGTGGAATACAGAGAATATGTATTTCAATACCTTTATTACCAATGAGATATATGCCGATGTATCACAAACAGCAATTCTCGGCTCAATGGAGGCTGTAACGGCAGTATCACGAATGGTTGCCCTCTCGGCAATTGCGGCGGTTATTACCACCTTTACAATGGGCGCTCTCAGCGATAAACTGAAAAACCGAAAAATGTTTATTTCAGTCGGCTATATATTATGGGGTATAGTTACTGCTATGTTCGGTTTTATTACAAAGGAGAATGTCGCAAACCTTTTTAATCTTACGGATGAAGCAAAAATTCTCGGCTGTACAGTATGGTTTGTTATTCTGATGGATATTGTAATGACCTTTATGGGTTCCACAAGTAATGATGCGGCATTTCAGGCGTGGGTAACAGATGTTACTGTGCCAAAGCAACGACCTGCTGTTGAAACTGTGCTGTCCGTTGTGGGAACAGTATCTTCATTTGCGGTAACAGGTGTCGGTAGCTTTGCTCAGGCAGGCACAATATCATACAAGGTGTTTTTTATAGGCTTGGGTATTGTGGTAACCTTGTGTGGTGTGGCAGGTTTGTTCCTTATTAAAGATCCGCCGCGTACTGCACAGATAAAAACCTCCTCCAATTATTGGTCAGACCTTTTTTACGGCTTCAGACCCTCTGTTATAAAGGAGAATGCAAGGCTATATCTTTCTCTTTTGTCATTCTGCTTTGCTATAATTGCATTTCAGGTTTTCTATCCCTATCTTCTTACATATGTTCAATACGTTGTTATACCTGATAACGGCGGTGTAGAAAACATCCTCAGGGCACCTGTAATAATTACTGCGGTGGTTGTTGCAGTTGTTCTGCTTGCTTGTATTGTAACACTACTTAAGCTTTCAACCAAAAAAAGAGGCATCTGCCTTGTAATAGGTGTTGTTGTGTTAACATTAGGCTTCTTATTGCTTTCAACAAGCACAGGTATTTATGTCATTCTGATAAGCATTTTGCCCGTTGTTCTTGGTAATGCCCTTGTAAATATTTTGTTTGGTGCTGCCATTAAAGATTTTATACCCGAAGGTAAGGCGGGCCTTTTTCAGGGCATCCGTATGATTTTCAGTGTGCTTATTCCTATGATTGTGGGACCCTTTATCGGAGAAACAGCATGTAAATATGCGGCACAAACAATAATAAATGAAGCAAATGCAGAAGTGATTGTTCCCGCAAAGGATATGTTCCTGTGGGCAGGTGTTGTGTGCATATTCGCTCTTGTTCCTCTTTTCTTCCTTATAAAAAAGGGTATCGATAAAATAGAAATACAGGAAGCTTAACGAGGTAACACAATATGAAAAAATGGAGTTTTTATACCTCAAAGGAGCTTAAGCCCACAGGGTGGCTGCATCGCCAATTGGAAATTCAGGCGGAAGGCTTAAGCGGAAATCTTCACAAAATTTGGCCGGACATCCGTGACAGCGGTTGGATTGGCGGAAATCGTGAGGGCTGGGAGCGTGTGCCGTATTGGCTGGATGGTTTTATCCCCCTTGCCTATCTTTTGGAAAATGAAGAATTGATTGCAACAGTAAAGACTTATATTGATGCAATTATTTCTGCGCAGGATTCCGATGGTTGGATTTGTCCGTGTAAAAAAGAGGACAGAGCAAGGTATGATACCTGGGCAATACAGCTTATTTGCAAAACCCTTAAGGTATATTATGACTGTTCGGGGGATGAAAGAATCCCTGATGTTATTTACAGGGTTATGCGCAATTATTATGAGATGCTCAAAAGTGGCGAAAGCAAGCTTTTTAAGTGGGCAAAATTCAGATGGTTTGAGACCTTCATTTCGCTTAATTTCCTGTATGAAATGTACAATGAGGATTGGATAAAAGACCTTGCAAAAATAATCAAGGAACAAGGCTTTGACTATAACGCTGTAACTGAATCCTGGAAGAAGCCAAGTCACAATTGGCTGAGAAAAACTCATATAGTAAATATAACTATTATGCTTAAGAGTGAGGCGGTTTCTTACGAGCTGTTGGGTGAAGAATATACCGACAATGCAGAAAAACTCCGTAAAATTCTCGCCCGTTACAACGGAACTGCTTTTGAGGGCTTTACAGGCGATGAAGTGCTTTCAGGTCTTGACCCTACAAGAGGAACAGAGTGCTGTGCAGTAGTTGAGCAGATGTATTCCTATGAGGAAATGTTTGCCCACACAGGTGACAGCAAATGGGCTGAGCGTCTTGAGGTGCTTGCCTTCAATGCGTTGCCTGCTACACTCAGCGAGGATATGTGGACTCACCAGTATGTTCAGCAGGTTAATCAGATTGCGTGCAAAAAAACTATGATTATGGCTCCGTGGAGTACAAATGGTCCTTATGCACATACCTTCGGTCTTGAACCCAACTTCGGTTGTTGTACTGCAAACTTTAATCAGGGTTGGCCTAAATTTGCACTTTCGGCATTTATGCATAGGGATAATACTATAATCAGTTCTGTTATGTTACCGTCTGTTCTTAAGACTGATGGCATTACAATCAGGCTTGAAACTGACTATCCTTTTAAAAATAAAATGCACTATTATATAGATGCGCAACGGGATTTCAATTTTGTGATTCGTATACCGTCTTTTGCCGAAAACCTTAAGGTGAATGGTGAAGAAAAGGAAACTAAAGACCTTGAGTTGGCAGTTAAGACGGGTAATACAGAAATTGAAGTGGAATTTCAGTCATCACCCTATCTTAAAGAAAGACCCAACAATCTTTATGCTCTGCAGATGGGTTCTTTACTTTTCTCAGTTCCTGTTAAATATGAAAAATCAATGCGAGAATATGTAAAAAAAGGTGTTGAACGTAAATTCCCGTACTGTGATTATCAGTTTATACCAAAATCATCTTGGAATTACGGTTATTCGGACAACGATTTTGAGGTGGTATTCAATAGAGTAGGGGATACTCCGTTCTCACAGAGTGCCCCACCTGTAACCATAAAAGCAAATATGCAGCAAATTGATTGGGGACTTAAATTTCCGTACAGATCGGTTTGCAGAAAAACGCCAAAATCAACCGACCCGATTTCACAGGTTCAACAGATTGAGCTTTGTCCGTATGGTTGTGCAAAACTCCGTATGACAGAAATGCCGGTGCTTAATGCTTTTACTGAAAAAGCCTGACAGCAAATTCAAAACCCAATACGATTATGGAACACAAAACAGCTTTAAAATAAACTGTTTTCGTTAAGTTAAAACTAAAAACACACCGCAAGGCAGATGCCTTGTGGTGTGTTTTCATAATGTATTTGATATTAAGAGTGATAAAAGATCCGATTTACAATTTCCTTTGGTGATCCTAGGGGTATGAATTAACAATCAGAAATCTTGATTCATTACTACAAAGGTTATTCTTTCCTG
>JAZULH010000002.1:0-23741 GCA_045602985.1 Acutalibacteraceae bacterium
GACCACATCAACCACGTTTCAACACAAATTCCCTATGCAGTTACTGTTGCCGCAATTTCATTTGTAGGCTACATTTTTGCAGGCTTTGTAAACAACTGGATGATCGTTCTTCCCGTAATGGCTGCTGTTACAGTGCTTACACTCTTTGTTATTAAAAAAGCAACAAATAAAAAAGCATAACTAAAGCTACATAAGCTCAGCACCCTCTCCTAACGGACAGGGTGCTGTTTTTTATTGCCTTTGCATATAATTATAAAATATGCTATAATATTGAAAACTTTAAAAAGGGGGAAGATAATGAACAAAAATTTACGCGACAGAATTTCAAGCAAAATAAGAAAATTTAAAGTGAAAAACTTTATAATGCTTACAATAGCAGGAATAATCAATTCTATCGGTGTGACAATGTTTCTCAGCCCTGTTAACCTGTTTGACAGCGGTATTTCAGGCACATCTATGCTTTTGTCCTTTGTAACCCCCGAAAAGCTGACCTTATCACTATTCCTTATTGTACTGAACATCCCATTGTTCATATACGGATTTAAAAAGCAGGGTAGTCACTTTACGGTTTATTCAATATATACTGTCACAATATATTCTGTTTGCGCCTGGCTTATAACAGATATATTACCTGTCGACGTGGATTTTGCCTCTCCCCTTGCCGGGACAGATTTATTGCTGTGTGCCCTTTTCGGCGGTATGATATCCGGTGTGGGCAGCGGTCTTGCAATCCGCTTTGGCGGTGCAATGGACGGTATTGAGGTTATGGCAGTAATTTTTGCCAAGAAAATCGGAGTTACCGTTGGAGCTTTCGTAATGGCTTATAACGTTGTGCTGTATGTGATTTGCGGTTTTGTTCTCAAAAGCTGGTTTTTGCCTCTTTACTCTATTGTAGCATATATGGCAGCACTAAAAACTGTTGACTACATAGTAGAAGGCTTTGACAGGGCAAAATGTGCTATGATTATCACCACAAAGCCCGAGGATGTCTGCTCTGAATTATCCTATGAATTTGAATCGGGCTCAACAATAATTGATGCTAAGGGCGGTTATTCAAACAAGCCCAAAACAATGGTCTATTTTATAGTAAACCGCTTTCAGGTTGCAAAATTAAAGCAAATTGTACTTGAGGTTGACCCTAAAGCCTACATCACCATAAGCGAAGTTGCTGATGTTTTTAAAAATGAAGACAAGATATAAATTAAATGTGAATTTTTTCACTACAAGGTAACCTCACTTACTTTAACAAGCTTAACTAAAAAATCCCCTCGCCGCCAATGCCGCGAGAGGATTTTTATTATTTCATCATACCGTTAAGGAATTCAACCGCTGTGCGGATATCCTTTTCGGGGTTGTCGCCAACCTCACGCTCAATTGTAAGGAAGCCGTTAAAGCCTATATCCTCAAGTGCTTTCAGATATTCCTGCCAGTTAACACTGCCTTCACCAAGGGGAACCTCAATAAAGGAATCGTCAGTAACAATAACATCCTTCTTAATACCGTAAACAATTTCAGGGTCACGGTAGAAAATCTGCTTGCCGTCCTTAGCGTGTGTGTGAACAATGTATTTTTTAAGGTTATGAACAGCCTTTGCAGGGTCGTCACCTGTAACCATAACAAGGTTTGCAGGGTCAAGGTTAACACCTACACCTGTTGAGTTAAGGCTGTCAAGGAAGCCTTTAAGCACAAGGCTTGTTTCGGGACCTGTTTCAACTGCAAAGTGGGCATCAATTGAATCTGCATACTCTGCAAGCTCATAGCAGGCCTCCTGCATTATTTTGTATCTGTCGTGGTTGGGGTCTTCCGGAACAACACCGATATGGGTTGTAACAACGTCTGTTTCAAGCTCCTTTGCCATATCAAGGATTTTCTTTGAATAGTCTACCCTTTCGCGGTTCAAATCCTTATGTATAAAGCCACCGCCGCCAAGGTCACCGCAAAGTGCAGAAATAACAAGACCGTTTGACTTAACAAGGTCTAAAAATTCCTTTCTTTTTGCACCGACAAGCTCTGTGGGTGACATTGCACCCCGTGTTGCATACACCTGAATACCCTGTGCACCAACCTCTGCAGCCTTTTTAACTGCTGTGGGAATGTCTGTTCTGAAACTGTCAATAATAACACCTACAGGAAATTTTTTCATAATTAACACCTCTGTGAAAATTTATAAATGCCTAAAAGGCTTGGTTACTTATTTTTTTCCCTTTATCTTATCCCAATACTCTTTAGCCGCCTGCTCAGTCTTGTTGTCACCGTAAAAGTAATACTGAGTATCCTTAAGGGCATCGGGCAGATATTGCTGCTCCACCCACCTGTTGGGATATGCGTGGGGATATTTATAAAACTGACCCTTAACCTCAGCGTCGTCACCGTCAAAGTGTTTATTCTGAAGCTGACGGGGTATTGGTCCGCTTTTTCCTGCAGCAAGGTCACTCATTGCCGCATTAATAGCATCGTGCCCCGTGTTTGATTTAGGAGAGTTACACACAAGTATAACTGCATCTGCCAAAGGAAGACGGGCTTCAGGCATACCAACCTGCAAGGCAATATCCGTTGCCGCCTTTACAATGGGCAAAATCATAGGGTATGCAAGACCCACATCCTCTGCCGCACACACCAAAAGTCGGCGTATTGCAGATGTCATATCCCCTGCTTCCAGGAGTCTGCCCAGGTAATGCACTGCCGCATCCGGGTCAGAGCCTCGCATAGACTTCTGAAAAGCAGATAATATATCATAATGCTCGTCACCCTCACGGTCATAGCGCATTGCACTTTTCTGAGTAAGTGCCTGTGCACTCTGCAGGGTTATTATTCTTTTTTCGTTATCAAGGGGTTTTTTAGCCGCGAGCACACAAAGCTCCACTGCATTAAGGGATTTTCTTACATCGCCGCCGCAGGCTGTAGCAATGTGCATTGATACTCCGTCCTCAATGTGAAATTCTTCCCCTTTTTCCTCTGCAAGCAGTTTAAAACCGCGGTTAACAGCCTTTTCAACATCCTCAGGTGTAACATATTTGAATTCAAATACCGATGAACGGCTGAGAATTGCGCTGTAAACGTAAAAATAGGGGTTTTCCGTAGTTGAGGCAATAAGAGTGATAGAACCATTCTCAATATACTCTAAAAGAGTCTGCTGCTGCCTTTTGTTAAAATACTGAATCTCGTCAAGGTACAGTAATATTCCGTTGGGGGCTGTAAAGGCATTTAAATCGTCTACAATATCACGTATATCCTGTGTTCCTGCAGTTGTGCAGTTAAGCTTTCTTAAGGTTCTGTCAGTTTTTTGGGCAATCATACGTGCAAGGGTAGTCTTGCCTGTACCTGACGGCCCGTAAAAAATCATATTTGGTAACTCCCCTGATTCTATTATGTTTCTCAGGGGCATATTTTCACCTATCAGGTGTGTCTGCCCTACAATTTCATCAAGGCTTGCAGGACGTATTCTGTCAGCGAGAGGTGTGTGCATCAAATCACCTTTAAATATCAAATTCTATACCGTCAAAGGAAACCTGAAAACCCATTTTTCCTGCTACGGGCACAAGCTCATCATAACAAAGACCGCCGTTGTGGGAAAAGTGGTTTACAATAAATGTTGTATTATCATCCGCATTCTTTTTAAAAAGGCGCTCCTTGACATCACTGCATGCCTTCAAGCCCATGTGATTACCATAGGCATTATCGTTCAGAATACATGTACAATCAAGGGAAACAAAGTCAAATATAATACCGCTGTTTTCAATATAATCCCAGGTTTCCGGAAGAAAATAGCCTGTATCGTGTGCCCACAAAATACTTTTACCGTCTTTTTCAATTATGTAAATAACAGGGTCAAGGTGACGTGCGTGGTCAGCACTAAGGGCAGTTACCTTATAGCCCTCAATATTATAAGGCTTGAATTTTTCAATAATTTCAGGCTTTAAGGCATTTTTATCGCTGTGCTTATCCATATTGAGCACACGATTTATTTCTGTTGAAGAATTCTTTGTTGCAAATATTCTTAAAGGCTTTTTGTTTTCCTCATCCTCAAAATATGCGTAGCCGTGTATTCTGTACTGCAGGTCATAGGGGTAAAGGTGGTCATCGTGGCCGTGGGTAATAAGGCAAGCCTTAACAGGGCGCAGATCAAGACCGTAATTAAGCACGTGCAGGTAAGTATCAGGCGAAAAATCAATAAGCAAATCATCATTTATAAGAGCCTGTGAGCGTGTACGGATATTTTTTCCGCCCAGCCTACGGGCATTTTCACAAACCTTACATGAACAGAACATACCCGGAAAGCCCTCTGCCGCCGCTGTTCCGTAAATTTTAATTTTCACCTTTTTACACCCCTTATTTTAAATGAGCATCCACTCAAAAACACCCACAATAATTGCAATAATTATGGGTAAAACTCCGTTTTTCCTATAAATATATGCCTTCAGAGCATCGCCTGTAAGACCGTTTTTTTCACCTTTTTCAATACTCGATGTCAGCTTTTTTAGGTAAAGCCCGTTGGCACTTACACCCATAAAAAACCTTACAACAAATAATAAGACTGAAGAGCCGATTGAAATATATGTGGGAATGGAAATATTCTCTGATACTTCAATAAGCTTTTTCTGGTTGGCAGTCAGGGTAACATCCCCCCCTGCCTCATACAAATAAATATTTTTGAAATACTCCGGATCCTCTTCAAGACACGCCATATTTGCGTTAATGTATTCTGTATCGCTGAAAATAAAGTAGCCTGTAACACAGAATAATGCTACATAAAGTGCAAAAATAAGGGCGGCAATCTTATACATTTTACGGTATAATGACCAAGCCATGGGCACAAGAAAGGAAACAAAGTTCCAGGAAGGAGTTTTAACTCCCCTGTCTGCAATTATAAATCTGGGAATATAGTACTTCTGGTTAGCTTTTACTGCAATTTCAAAAAGGTGGGCAGGCTTGCCGTTAATAAGGGTATCCTGCTTTATTTCAACAGGATTAAAGCCAAAGGGATGTCCCTCTGCGGGATTTGTACCAAAGGGGGAAAATACAGGCTTTTCCTCATTTTCAACCGCAGACTGAGGCTGCTGTAACTCCACACCTGATTTTTTAAATGTTACATCAACATTTTCACCTGTACCGTGGAGATTTTCGTTAATACAATGACCTGTTTTATTCCAGCATTCCCTATGATGAGGAGTACCGCATTCCGGACAAAAGACAACATCGTCATTTTCTGTAAAATCGTTGCCGCAAGCAGGGCAGAAATACTTTTTAAAATCCATAATTTTTCTCTTCTTTAAACTAAAAATTTCCTTATTTTCCAAATAAATAAGTGTAATTTCATTCCATTTTAAATATTACAGTATATCTTTAAAAAATGCAATAAGAAAACACTTAAAAATTATGTATTTTTTGAACATTTTTTGTCAGTAATTTTTCTATAAAGGTTGATTTACAGATACTTGTATGGTATAATTTAATGGCACATATATTGTTTATTAATATACTTATAGATGTAAAAAAGTGAAAGATAAAAAAGTTAATTTTTGGGGTGAAATTTTTGGATAATATTAATGAACTATGGTCAGCCATATTACAGGAAATGACAGGCTCTGTATCTACTGCGGTAATGTCAACCTGGATTAAAACCCTGGAGCCTGTTTCCTTTGACAATGACTCCCTCTTTTTGGAAACATCCTCTCTTTTTAAAAAGAATATTATTGACAACAGATTTCTTGACGAAATCAAAACTGCAGCAGAAAAGGTGCTTTGCTTTGATATAAACGTATTTATCGTTGTCAGCAATTCAGAACCACAGCCGGAGCAAAAACAGGTTACCTCAACCAATGATGATACTGACGGTGCAAAATATCCCGTAAACAGTATTGACCCTACCTTCCAGAACTTTATTGTTGGTTCTACAAACCAGTTTGCTTATGTTGCCGCAGTTGCAGTTGCAAACAATCCCGGCAGCGTACATAACCCCTTGTTTATTTACGGTGAATCAGGTCTGGGCAAAACCCACCTTCTGAAAGCAATCAGGGCAGAGCTTCATTCAAAGAAGCCCACAATGAATATCCTTTTTACCAGCGGTGAAAATTTTCTTAACGATATGATTGCCCATATGGGTGAAAAGAAAATGTCGGAGTTTCACGACAAGTACCGCAATGCAGATATTCTCCTTATGGACGATATTCAGTTTATCGGCAAGACAAGCGTTGCTCAGGAGGAGTTCTTTTACACCTTTGAGGCACTAATTAATCAAGGCAAGCAGATAGTTCTTACATCGGACCGTCCGCCAAAGGATATTGCCACACTTGAGGAAAGATTGCGCAGCCGTTTTGTACAGGGACTTCTGGCAGATATTCAACCGCCAATGCTTGAAACACGAATTGCAATTATCCGCCGCAAGGCACAGGCATTGGAAATGAACATTCCCGATGATGTAGTTGAATTTATTGCAGAGCGCCTTAAAAATAATGTCCGTCAGATTGAAGGCGTTGTCAACAAGCTGTATGCAGTCTACTCCATAGACGGAAGCACACCAAACATCGGCGTTGCAATTGATATTATAAAGGACATTATTTATTATGCTCAGCCCACAGAGGTTACAATCAATAATATAATAGATAAGGTTGCACGCTCCTTCGGAGTTTCACCGGAGGATATCCGCTCAGAAAAGAAAAAGGCGGAAATATCCCACGCAAGACAATTTGCAATGTATATTATGCGTGAGGTAACAAACCTTACTTATGAGGAAATAGGTGCACAGTTCGGCGGTAAAAAGCATTCAACGGTTATTTACTCCATTGAGGCAGCCGAAAGCAAAATGGAAGATAATCCACAGCTGAAAACATCTGTTTATGACATTATGAAAAGCATAAAAGATGAGCGCATTGACTGATAATTAACTGACATTTTAAACACCTATGTAGAAGGATTTTTCTACATTATAAACACAGCAGTAAAAGTCCTTTTCTTAACTGACAATTATTAACAATCCGCCTGAATAAAAAAATATTGACTTAAACCCACGGCTTATGCGGATTTTAAGGTTAACTGACAAACTAACACATACTACTGCTGCTACTGCTTAATATATTATTATTTAGCAAAAAATAAATTTTATTCACCTTTTGGAGGTAATGTTATGAAATTCACTTGTAACACATCTATACTTGCAGACGCTTGTAACATTGTTCAGCGCGGAGTTCCCCAAAAAAGCACAATCCCCGCTACTGAGGGTATTTTTATGCAGGCAAAAAATTCACGCCTTACACTTACAGGCTATGACCTTGAGGTAGGTATTACAACCTTAATAGACTGCTCGGTTGAATCAGAGGGCAGCGTAGTCCTTAACGCAAGACTTCTTTGCGATATTTTAAGAAGACTTCCCTCAGCTGCAGTTACAATTAACGTTGACAGTCACAATCTTTGCAAAATTACATCAGGCGAGGCAGAGTTCTCATTGGTAGGTATCCCTGCTAACGATTATCCCGAGCTTCCTACAGTTTCAGGTGGAATTCCCTTTGCAATCAAGCAGGGAATACTCCGCGATATGGTAAAGCAAACAATATTTGCTGTTGCCGTACAGGATATAAAGCCTGTTCACAAAGGTATTAAGTTTGAGGTTGAAAACAACAATTTAAGACTTATCTCCTGCGACGGCTTCCGCCTTGCAATCAGAAACGAAGCAATCGAGTACCCGGGTGAGGATATGACCTTTGTTGTTCCTGCAAAAACTCTTTCAGAGGTTATAAAGCTTACAGATGATGATGAATCAAACATCACTCTTTCAATCGGCAAAAAGTTTATACTCTTTGAAATAGGCAATTACAGAATTATTTCCCGTCTTTTAGAGGGTGAATTCTTCAATTATAAAAACGCTATCCCTGCAGAAAGCTCAACAAAAGCAAGAGTTAACCTTAAGCTTATACTGGACAGCGTTGAAAGAACATCACTCCTTATTACAAGTAAAATAAAGAGCCCCATAAGATGCGTTTTTGATGAAAATACCATCAGAATTTCAAGCACAACCTCACTTGGTGCCGCAAACGACAAAATTCCTGCATCAATTGAGGGTAAAAGGGTTGAAATCGGCTTTAATAACACATACCTTACAGACTGCCTTAAAACAGTTGATGTTGATGAGGTAAATATTGAGCTTTCAAGCCCCGTTTCCCCCATCATAATTAAGCCCATAGAAGGGGACAGCTTTATTTTCCTTATTATCCCCATGCGCTTAAAAAATGAAAATATAATATAAAGTTATAAACATTAATTGAAAGAATGTAGAAAACTTATGAAGATAAAAGTAAAGGTTGCCCCGAAGGAGCATCAGGATTTTATATTAAAAGGCGATTATATAAGACTTGATGACCTTTTAAAGAATGTTTCGGCAGTTAATACAGGCGGTCACGCCAAAATTGTCATTCAGGAGGGCGAGGTTAAGGTTAACGGCGAGGTTTGCACTATGCGCGGCAAAAAAATGCGTCGCGGTGACTGTGCAGAGTTTGAGCGTGTAATTTATGATGTAAAATAAAGGTCTTTGGGGGCAAATATGAAGATTACTTCTGTTGAATTGAATAATTTTCGGAATATCGGCTCCCTTAGTCTTACGGCAGACGAAGGTGTAAACGTAATTTACGGTGAAAATGCCCAGGGTAAAACAAATATTCTTGAGGGAATATGGCTTTTTACAGGCTGTAAAAGCTTCAGAGGGGCAAAGGACTCCGATCTAATAAAGTTTGGTGAGGAATTTGCTAAAATAAAGCTTGGTTTTAATGACAGCAGTCGTGAAAAGACCTCGCAGATTACCATTACACCCAAAAAGAAAAATATTTTACTTAACGGTGTTGGGATAAAAAGTCCTGCAGAGCTTATAGGCTCATTTTATGCGGTAATTTTTTCTCCCTCGCATCTGTCACTTATAAAGGACGGTCCTGCAGGAAGGCGCAGGTTTATAGATACTGCGCTTTGCCAGTTAAAGCCTGCATACGCCCATACTCTTGCAAGATATAAGCACACTCTTGTACAGAGAAATGCTTTACTTAAGGATATTCACCTTAATTCAGGGCTTTATGATGTTCTTGATGCTCTGGATATTCAGTTAGCCCAATTTTCAGGTCAGGTTGTTTTCCAAAGGCTTAAGTATATTGATATACTTTCAGGCTACAGCAAGGAAATATATGGCGGAATTTCAGAAAATAAAGAGGAAATTTCCGTTATTTATTCACGTGAGGATATTAATTCAGGATTTTCCCTTGAGGATATTTACTTAATAGAGGCCGAAAGGCTTAAAAATGCCCGCAAGGAGGACATTTTTAATAAAACCACAACTGTTGGCCCCCACAGGGACGATTTAGAAATACTTATTAACAATGTAAGCGCACGTTCCTTCGGCTCACAGGGTCAGCAGCGCTCATGTGCATTGGCGCTTAAGCTTGGCGAATCGGAAATAATTAAAAGCATAACAGGTGAAAATCCTGTTGCATTATTGGATGATGTTATGAGTGAGCTTGATGAAAAACGCCAGGACTATGTGTTGAACCATATAAATGACCGTCAGGTTTTTCTTACGTGTTGTGATCCGTCACAGGTTCTAAGGCTGTGCGGCGGCAAATCATTCCTTATAAAAAAGGGGGAGCTTGCCTGATGTTTATACATATCGGTCACGATACGGTTATTATTGATAAAGAAATTATCGGTGTTTTTGATATGGAAAACACTACTGTTATGAAAAAAACATTGGATTACCTTAATAATGCGGAAAAATGCAAGCATGTAAAGAATGTGGCACCCTTTGAGCTGCCAAAATCCTTTATTGTATGTGAGGAGCCATCAGGCAAGGTAATTTATATTTCACCCGTTTCCGTCGGTACAATACTTAAACGTATAGAAAATGCCAAATCCACGGGTATATAACGAGTAAATAAATTATTTTATATATTTATTATGAATCTTCTACGGAGGTCATTATTTTGGAAGAAATTATTAAAACGGAAGAGGAGCTTCGTGCAGAGGCTCTGGAAAACGCCATTGTAATCAATGATGAGGATTCTATTGATACACAGGTAACAGAAAAGTACGATGCAAGTGCCATTCAGGTTCTTGAAGGACTTGAGGCGGTAAGAAAGCGCCCGGGTATGTACATCGGCTCAACAGGACCAAAGGGTCTTCACCACCTTGTTTATGAGATTGTTGACAACTCCATAGACGAGGCTCTGGCAGGCTTCTGCTCTCATATTGAGGTTGAAATTCTGCCCGGTGATATTATCACAGTCCGCGATAACGGACGTGGTATCCCTGTTGGTATTAACGAGCAGCAGGGCTTGCCTGCAGTTACCGTTGTTCTTACCGTGCTTCATGCCGGCGGTAAATTCGGCGGCAGCGGTTACAAGGTATCAGGCGGTCTTCACGGTGTTGGTTCCTCGGTTGTTAACGCTCTTTCCGAGTGGTTTGAGGTTGAAGTATCACAGGACGGCCACGTTCATTACCAAAGGTTTGAAAGGGGTAATCCCACCTGCGACCTTAAGGTTATAGGTGATACAGATAAAACAGGTACACTCATCCGCTTTAAGGCAGACCCCGAAATATTTACAGAAACTACTGTTTATGAGTATGAAGTACTTGAAAGACGTCTCAGAGAGCAGGCTTTCCTTAATGCAGGTCTTTCAATTTCACTTACCGATAAGCGTGACCCCGAAAATATAATAGAGCAAGTGCATTGCTATGAGGGCGGTATCAGCTCCTTTGTTGAATTTGAAACCAATAAAAGGGGTCTCAGCCCGCTACATGAAAAGCCCATTCACTTTTCTGCAGTAAGCGGTGACCGTGAGGCAAACATTGCACTTATGTATAACGATAGCTATAACGAGCTTGTTCTCAGCTTTGCAAACAATGTGCGCACAGTTGACGGCGGTACCCACGAAAACGGCTTTAAAACTGCTTTAACAAGAGTATTCAATGACTATGGCAGAAAATATAAGCTGCTTAAGGATAACGACAAAAACCTTTCCGGTGATGATGTGCGTGAGGGACTTACTGTTGTTATCAGCGTAAAGCTTACAGAGGCACAGTTTGAAGGACAGACAAAGGGTAAGCTGGGTAATACTGATATTACTCCCCTTGTTTCAAAATGTGTTTATGAAAAGCTTTCCACATATTTTGAGGAAAATCCTGCAGATGCAAAGGCAATCTTCGGCAAGGCTCTTGATGCCTCAAGGGCACGTGAGGCTGCCCGTAAGGCGAGGGATAACGCCCGAAGAAAATCTGTGCTTGAAAGCAACAATCTGCCAGGTAAGCTTGCTGACTGTATTGAAAAGGATGCTGTCAGAACCGAGGTTTACATAGTAGAGGGTGACTCTGCGGGCGGTTCTGCAAAGCTTGGCAGAGACAGGATGTTTCAGGCAATTCTTCCCCTGTGGGGTAAAATGCTTAACGTAGAAAAGGCAAGACTTGACAAGGTTATAGGTAACGACAAGCTTACACCTGTTGTTCTTGCACTGGGTACAGGTATTGGCGAGGATTTTGATATAAACAAGCTCCGTTATGACAAAATCATTATTATGGCCGATGCTGACGTTGACGGTGCTCACATCAGAACACTTCTTTTAACATTCTTCTTCCGTTATATGCCTGAGCTTATTGAAACAGGCCACGTTTACCTTGCTCAGCCACCCCTTTACAGAATCAGTAAGGGTCAGAAGCACCATTACGCTTATTCTGATGAAGAGCGTGATGAAATTATGGCAGAAATAGGTACAGGCTTTTCAATCCAGCGTTATAAGGGTCTTGGTGAAATGGATCCCTCACAGCTGTGGGAAACAACAATGGACCCTGCCACACGACTTATGCTCAGAGTTACAATTGATGATGCCGAAAAGGCAGACGAAACCTTCTCAATACTTATGGGTGACAAGGTTGAGCCCCGTCGTGAATTTATTGAGAAAAACGCAAAATTCGTTAAGAATCTTGACATTTAAGAAAGGGAGGATTGAAAAATGGACGAATTTAACGAAAAAAATGAAGGCGTCACACAGGGAGTCAACAATCTTCCCGACCCTTATGAAAATCAGCGTATTGTAAATGTTGAAATTAATAAAGAAGTCAGAACGGCTTTCCTTGATTACTCAATGTCTGTTATTACCTCCCGTGCACTTCCTGATGTGCGAGACGGTTTAAAGCCCGTTCACAGAAGAATTCTTTATACAATGTATGAAAATAACCTTACTCCTGATAAGGCATATCGTAAGTGTGCCGATACAGTCGGTTCGGTTCTTGGTAGGTATCATCCTCACGGTGACGCATCTGTTTATGATGCAATGGTACGTCTGGCACAGGATTTCTCAATGAGATATATGCTTGTTGACGGTCACGGTAACTTCGGTTCAATTGACGGTGACCCTGCTGCTGCATACCGTTATACAGAGTCAAGAATGAGCAAAATGTCACTTGAAATGCTCACAGATATTGAAAAAAATACTGTTGACTTTGTTCCTAACTATGATGACCGTCTTAAGGAGCCCACAGTTTTACCCTCACGCTTCCCAAACCTTCTGGTTAACGGCTCACAGGGTATTGCTGTTGGGATGGCTACTAACATTCCTCCCCACAATCTGGGTGAGGTTTGCGGTGCTATTGAGTGCCTTATTGATAACCCTGAGGCAGAGCTTGAGGACCTTATGGAGCACATCAAGGGTCCCGATTTTCCCACAGGCGGTATCATTATGGGCAGGGCAGGTATAAGGGCAGCTTATGCTACAGGCCGTGCAAAGGTTATGGTCCGCGCAAAAACAGAAATCGTAGAGGGTAAAAACGGCAGATTTAAAATTATTGTTACCGAAATTCCCTATATGGTAAATAAAGCAAGGCTTATTGAGTCAATTGCAGACCTTGTTAAGGATAAAAGGGTAGAGGGTATTGCAGATATCAATGACTACTCATCTGATAAAACAGGTATGCACATTGAAATTGATGTCAAGCGTGATGCAAATGCACAGGTTGTTCTTAACAAGCTGTTCTCTTACACACAGCTTCAGTCAACCTGCGGTGTAATTCTACTTGCACTTGATGATGGTCAGCCGAAGATTCTTACACTTAAGGAAATTTTGCAGAAGTACATTGACCACCAGTGCAATGTTATTGTAAGAAGAACACAGTTTGACCTTAAAAAGGCTCAGGAAAGAGCTCATATTCTTGACGGTCTTGCAAAGGCAATTGATATTGTTGATGATATTATTGCAACCATCCGCGCCTGTAAGGGCGGTCAGGCTGAGGCTAAGTCTGCAATTATGGAAAAATTCGATTTTGACGAGCCTCAGGCAACAGCAATTGTTGCATTCCGTTTAGGTCAGTTGGCAGGTCTTGAAATTCTCAAAATCACCAACGAGCTTAATGAGCTTAAGGAAAAAATCAAGGATTTTGAAAGTATTCTTGCATCACACGAGCGTGTTCTCAGCATCGTTAAGGATGAGCTTACAACAATAAGCAAAAAATATGCTGACCCACGCAGAACTTCCATTGAAAATGTAAGTGGCGAGGTTGATATTGAGGACCTTATTCCGGAGGAAAAGTGTGTTTATACATACACAAATATGGGCTATATCAAACGTCAGCCTGTAGATATCTTCTCCATACAGAACCGTGGCGGCAGAGGTGTTAAGGGTATGACACGCCGTGAGGATGACTATGCAGAAACAATGTTTGTTGCATCCTCCCACGATTATATTATGTTCTACACCACAAGGGGCAGAGCTTACAAGCTCAAGGGCTATGAAATCCCCGAGGGCAGCAAAACAAGCAAGGGTACAAATATTGTAAATATACTTCCCCTTGAAAACGGCGAAAAGGTTTCCGCTATGATAAAGCTTCCAAAGGATGATGCAGGTATGTTCCTGTGTATGGTTACAAGGAAGGGTCTTATCAAGCGTTCATCCCTTGATATTTTCCGCAATACACGCCGTAACGGTATTATTGCTGTCAGCCTGCGTGAGGATGACGAGCTTGCATGGGTAAAGCTTACCTCAGGTAATGATGATTTGCTTGTTGCCACAAGGAACGGTATGTGTATCCGCTTTAACGAAAACGATGCACGTCCTCTTGGCAGAACAGCAAGCGGTGTTAAAGCAATTACCCTTAATGAGGGCGATGAGGTTGTAGGTATGGCTATTATGAGTGAGGAGGGCAAGCTCCTTACCGTAAGTGAAACCGGCTACGGCAGAATCAGCGAAAATAACAATTACCGCACACAATCCAGAGGCGGTAAGGGTCTTAAAAACTACCATGTTGCAAAATATGGTGATGTTGCCGCAATAAGCACCATCGATGAGGAAGAGGATATTATCCTTATTTCCCAGGATGGTATTATCATAAGAATACCTGCAAGTGCAGTCAGAGTATGTGCACGTCCTTCAAAGGGTGTACGTGTTATGAAGCTGGGTGAGGGTGACAAGGTTGTTACACTCTCCACCACAGAGCACGATGAGGAACAGGTTAACGGTACTGTTGAGGATGACGGTACTGCAACCGAGGGCGAAGGCGATACATCAGGCGATGAACCGGATGAGGCAACCAACGATACTGTAGACAATACCACGGAGGAATAATTATGTCTGACAGAAACAGTCGTAACGACGACCTTCAGGACTATCTTGACCTGTTGGAGGAGTATTCAAACAAGAAAAATGATGAAGAACCTGAAATTGAAGCTGATGCCGAGGATGTTTTCACCATTGACGGAATCAGTGAGGACTTCAGCTTTTATGATGAAGATAATATCGAGTCTTCACCTGAGGCAAGGGTAGTAAATCCCCCGGAGGAAAAGGAAAAAAATCCCTTTAAAAGACTTTCAAATTGGTTTAACAATCTTCCAAAAAAGAAAAAGATTATTGTAAGTGTTATTGCGATTATCCTTGCACTTGTTATTACACTTACATCAGTTCTGGGTATCTTTTTGTACAGTAAATTTTCCAAAATCACATCCGGCGATGAGATTATGGAGGAGGATCAGATTTACCAGGACCCTGAGTATGAGGATATTGAAATTGATATCGGCTCAGCAGGCTTTAAGCAGGCTCTTACTGACTGGGCAACCACCGGTAACGATAAGCATATGTACAGCAAAAATGTTGTAAATGTTTTGCTTATAGGTGCAGATAAGACCTCAAACACAGGTAATACCGATGTTATGATGCTCCTGTCACTTAATAAAAAGACAAAAAAGATTACCATTGCATCATTCCTCAGGGACAGCTACCTTTACATTGAGGGTAAGAAGAGCTCGTACTGTACAAAGCTTAATGCCGCATACAGTATGGGTGGTCCCGAATGTCTTATGAAGACTATTGAAAATAACTATAAGATAAATATTGATAATTATGTTATGGTTAACTTCAAAACATTTGAAACCATTATTGATGAAATGGGCGGCGTTGAGGTTCCGAAAATTGAACAGTTTGAGTCAAATTATAATGTTAAAAAGCACGGCATCTCCTTGCCCGTAGGCGAGAATGTTACACTCAACGGTAAAGAGGCTCTTTGCTTTGTACGTAACAGAATGTGCTATGGTGAGGGTGACCTGCGCCGTACTCAGAATCAACGTACTGTTATTAACAGTATGATGAACCGCGTAAAGGAAGCATCATTAAGTGACTTGAACAAATATATTGATATTCTGATGCCGCAGGTTGCAACGGGATACACCGAGGCAGAGATTATTTCCCTGGGTACAAAGGCTATTGTCGGCGGTTGGGCAGGTTATGAGCGTACACAGCTACAGGTTCCTGCAGACGAAAACTGCCAGCAGGGTAGTGCGAATATGTGGATATGGGTTGTTGACTACCACAAGGCTGCCCACGATTTGCAGATGCAGCTTTACGGACAGTCAAACATCAATATTGAAGAAGGAAGAACAACCCTGATTGATGTTTACAACGGTGTAAACTACGACAGCTCTTCAAAAAATGACAGTGTGGGCGACAACAATTCAGACGACAGAGATTATTCCTCTGACGATGATGATTATAATGATAATGTTGTAGTTGAAACAAAGGTACATAACAGCTCAGATGATAACAAAAAAGAGGAGACTACCTCTGAGACAGAAACACAGGAGGCTGTTACAAATACGGAAACTACCGTTCCGGTAACATCGGATGATGTTATTGATGATAGCGAAAATAACGATACAGGCGATTCAGATTCCGGGGACAGCGGTACCGATGGTGATAATTCCGGTGACGGACTGATAGAGGATAACGGTGGCGACAGCGCAGAGGAAAATCCCGAGGTCCTTATTGAAGAGGTCGAGTAACTATGGCAAGGCAGAATAAGGAATACGTTAAAAAGCGTAAAAGTTATTATGGCTTTGCCCGTTATTACCCGGGCAAAATAGGATCCAAAAGCTATGCAATAGGCGACAGTCTGGCACAAAAAAGACGCGAAAGAATTCGCCGTGTGATTATTGCATTGTTAATAGTTCTGTTGTTTGTTGCAACCTTTGTTGTTACGACCGTAGGCTATGAAATATCAAGTAAACCAACAAACGGAAAAACAGAGAGCATTGCGCTCTCTGTTTTTTAATGTAAATATAATTATTGTATACTATTATAAAATAAAAAAGCCTCCGTAAAGGAGGCTTTTAATTATATGAATTATTCTTCGTCGCAGCAACCGCAATCACAATCGCAGTCACAATCGTCAAAGTCGATGTCAAGCTCAAGCTTTTCGCCGCAACCGGGGCACTCGATAACTTCTTCATCAAGCATCTCGTCGTCGAGGAGAATTTCCTCACCGCAGAGGGGACATTCAACCTCATAAAGCTCGTCATCATCACAGCAACAGCAATCACAGTCATCATCGAACATATCGTCATCCTCAAAGATGTACTCTTCAAGCTCATCAAGGTCCTCGTCGATAGCATCAACAAGGTCTTCAACAGCGCTGAGATCTTCGTCAATATCGGTTACTGTGAGAGCCATATCCTCGAGAATGTCAAACATTGCTTCAAAGATTTTTGCCTCTTTAGTATTTTTGTCAAGGTCAAGACCTTCTGCAAGACCTTTGAGATATGCAACTTTTTCTGTAAGTGTCATGGTAGTGACCTCCTGAAATTTAATTATGCTCTTGAAAGGTATTCGCCTGTTCTTGTATCGATGTTGATTTCTTCGCCTTCGTCGATAAAGAGGGGAACCTTGATTTCTGCACCGGTTTCAAGTGTTGCGGGCTTAGTAGCATTTGTAGCTGTGTTGCCTGCAAAGCCGGGGTCAGTCTGTGTAACCTTAAGTGTTACAAATGTTGGGGGCTCAACGCCGAAAACATTGCCCTTGTATGAAAGAATCTTACAAGTCATATTCTCTTTAACAAACTTGAAGCTGTCGCTGAGGTTTGATGAATCAACGGGAATCATCTCATAGCTTTCGGGGTCCATAAAGTAGTAAAGACCGCCATCCTCGTATGAGAATTCCATATCCTTTCTCTCGATGTAAGCTGTGGGATATTTGTCTGTGGGGCTGAATGTTTTTTCAACAACGCTGCCGTTGATTACGTCTCTGATTTTTGTACGTACGAAAGCCGCGCCCTTACCGGGTTTAACGTGCTGGAACTCGATAATGGAGTAAACCTTACCGTCCATTTCAAATGTAACGCCGTTTTTAAAATCGCCTGCTGTTACCATAAAATAAATCCTCCAAATAAGATTTCATATTTTAACATAATAATTTTATACTAAATCAGTCTTATTTTCAAGTGTTTTTTGCAATTTCGCACTCAAAACACCTGAAATAGGGTGTTTTTTTACTCTTCTGCATTTTTAAGGTCAATGCCGAGCTCATCAAGCTGAAGGGTGTCTACCCTTGAGGGACATTCTGTCATAGGCTCGCTTGCATTCTGTACCTTGGGGAATGCAATAACATCACGCAGAGAATCAACCTGTAAAAGCTGCATAATAAGCCTGTCAAGACCGATACCCATACCGCCGTGGGGAGGGGGACCAAATTTGAAGGCATCAAGCAGATAACCGAATTTCTGCTGTGCTTCCTCGTCTGAAAGACCAAGGAGCTTGAAGATTCTGTCCTGAAGGTCAGAGTCGGTAATACGGATTGAGCCGGATGAAAGCTCAACACCGTTAAGAACAAGGTCATAAGCCTCTGCACGTACGGATGCCTTGTCTGTTTCAAGATAGGGAAGGCACTCGGGCAGGGGTGATGTAAAGGGATGGTGCATAGCAACAAACTGTTGTGTGTCCTCATCCCAGTCAAAGAATGGGAATTCAACAATCCACAAAAGGTTAAAGCCTTCACCGATAATGTCAAGCTTTTTAGCGGCTTCGTTACGCAGAGAGCCGAGCACGGACAGAACAGAGCTGTTTTTAGTATCTGCAATAATGAAAACAACGTCACCCTTTTCGGCGCCTGCTCTTTCAAGAATTTCGTTCATTTCATCCTCTGTCATAAACTTTGCAAAGCTTGATGCAATGCCGTCATCTGTAAGCCTTATCCAGGCAAGACCCTTGGCACCGATACCCCGTGCAAATTCTGTCAGCTTGTCTACCTCTTTACGGGTGTATGTGTTGACTGCACCCTTTGCGGTAATACCCCTTACGGAGCCGCCGCCTGCAACTGCACCTGAGAATACACCGAAGCCACAGTCCTTAACAATATCAGTAAGGTCAAAAATTTCCATACCGAAGCGGGTGTCGGGCTTGTCAGAGCCGTAACGCTCCATAGCCTCCTTATAAGTAAGGCGGGGAAGGGGAAGGGGAATATCAACACCGAGAGCATCCTTGAATACTCGTGCAATGTAGCCCTCACCTATGGAAAGCACGTCCTCCATTGTTACAAAGGACATTTCAAGGTCAATTTGTGTAAATTCGGGCTGTCTGTCTGCACGCAGGTCCTCATCGCGGAAGCAACGGGCAATCTGCATATATCTGTCAAAGCCTGCTACCATTGAAAGCTGTTTGTAAAGCTGGGGTGACTGGGGCAAGGCATAGAAGCTGCCCTGGTGAATACGGCTGGGCACCAAAAAGTCACGTGCACCCTCGGGTGTGGACTTTATAAGCATAGGTGTTTCAATTTCAACAAAGCCGTTTTCATCAAAGTAGTCACGAGTGATTTTTGTTACCTTATGGCGGAAGAGAATATTCTGCTGAAGGTCGGGTCTGCGCAGGTCAAGATAGCGGTACTTAAGCCTTGTAAGCTCCGCAGTCTGGCAGTTTTCCACAATATCAAAGGGAGGAGTTTCACTCTTTGAGAGAACACGCAAATCCTTAACATCAATTTCAATATCGCCTGTGGGGATTTCGCTGTTCTTTGAGGAACGCTCGCGTACAATACCCTTTGCCATAAGCACATATTCGCTGCGTACACCGAATGCCTTGTCAAAAATCTCCTTATCGGTAGTTTCGTCAAAGGCAAGCTGTACAATACCTGTTCTGTCGCGCAGGTCAACAAAGATAAGTGCACCCAGGTCACGCTGCTTTGCAACCCAACCGCACACGGTAACCTCTGCACCGATATTTTCGGCACGCAGATCTCCGCAGTAAACCGTTCTTTTAAGACCGTTCATATTATCCATATCTTTTCAATCCTTTCTGAAAGGGGAAATTACTTTATATTTACCTTGTTTTTGATAAGGTATGTTATGGGCAGATTAAGAAGCAGTGAGCTTACAAGGCACAGCAAGCAGCTTGTAAGATTCTGACGGAAAATAACGCTGTCGCCCAGATTAGCGCCTGTTTTTGCAAAGTCCGTGGTGAATATAACATTGCTCTCCGTAAGCATAACACCCATAGGTAACAATTCTTCAATTGCGGATGTTACGGACATAATTACAAAAAACAGAATAAACGTAGCAAGAATTGCACCAAAATTTCCTAATTTGGAAAACGGTGAAACATTTGATACAGTAATGCCGAAGTAAATACATTGCACCAGGAGAAGTATTGCAACTGCAAAGAAAAGCACATAAACAGCCACAATTACAAACATAACGGAAAATGACGGTGCGCCAAAGAAGGAAAGCAGCTCTGCCGCGGCACTTATTTCATCACCAAAGCGCTGATTTACCTGTGATACCCACAGGAGCATTGCGCCAACCATAAGGGTAAAAACAGTAAATATCCAGATTAAACCGGAAACTGTCTTTGACCATACAAGGTCACGGGTTCTGGCAGGGAGTGTAAGTGTAAGGTAACCTGCTCTGCCAAAAAGGGTTTTTGAAAAAAGCATTGAAACTGCAATTACCATAACAATACATGCGAATATTAAAAGCACCATTACAAGAAGTCCTGCCAGGGCACCTGCAACATCGCTTTTTGAAAAAATTGCAAAGCCCTCTGCAACTGCACAAACCACCACAACACACAAAAGTATGAGTGATACTGAGTGCCACTGTGCTTTAATGTCATTTTTAAGAAGCTTACCAAACATTGCTGAAAACCTCCTTAAAAACATCTTCAATGTGCCTGCCGCCACAGGTTATATTCTCAACGCTGTCATTGAGAAGCACCTTACCGCCGCCCAGGAATACCGCGTGTGTAAACACAGACTCCAGGTCATTTATAAGATGGGTTGATATAAGCAGGGTTGATTTCTGTGCATAGTTCTGCATTATAAAATCAAGTATTGATGCCCTTGTTGCAGGGCCAACACCGCCCATTGGCTCGTCCAGAATATAAAGGTCTGCCGCACGTGACATAACCAATGATAAAAGTAGCTTTTCCTGCATACCCTTGGACATTGTTTTGGATTTTTGCTTGGGATCAAGACCAAAGCGACTGAGCATATCAAGTGCCTTCTGCTTGTCAAAATCCTGATAAAAATCGGCAAAGTAATTTACTGCATCAATATTGCGCATCCAGTCGTGTACAAAGGTCTGCTCGGGGAGATATGCGGTAACGGCTTTTGTTTTTTCCCCGGGAGTATTGCCGTCAACAAGAACCTGACCCTTGTAATCGTGGATAAGACCTGTAAGTATTTTCATCAGTGTGGTTTTACCGCAACCGTTGGGACCGAACAGACCTATAACCTCGCCCTTCGGCAGAGAAAAGGAAATATCATTAAGAACTGTGTGTGACCCGTAGGTTTTGGTAAGACCGTTAACAGTAACAATAGACAATATAACTGCCTCCAATAATTTGAATTTAACCGAAAATTCACTAATTATATATTTTACACTTTATTTTGCTTATAGTCAACTAAATCAACTAAATAAACATAAAAAATAACCCTGTAAAGGCACTATCAGTAAGGAGGAGCTCCTTGCTGTGTCTGCCTGAGGGCGCGTTATATTGCTTAGCGTTTTAAGACAGGTCAATTTACAAATATATGACCTATTAAGGCATTTCCAAATTGCAAGTTCTGTTTTTAAATAAAAAAATCGGGAGAAGCTTCTTTACGAAGCATCTCCCGACATGGTGTCAATAAATTTAAAATCAGCCAAGTAAACCGCCGTAGAAACTTGCGAAGGTATCGAGAACAGAGCTAACGTCATACTCTACAAGAGAACCCTCGATAGAGTCGAGAATAAGAGCTAAATCCATACCCTCAAAAAGATTAAAAAGAATGCCGAGGATTGATTCCATAGTGTTTACGCCTCCTTAAAAAACTTTAATATGAATTAAAAATATCATAAATTTACGTATTTGTCAATAATTTCGCTTATTTTTCCAGGGCCTCACGGTTTGCCAAAACCTGGTTATGGATATCCTCCTTGGTTTTGCCTGTCAGCTTGTAGAAGAAGAAGGGCACGCCTGCCAGGAACATCATAATACCGTGGAAAATGGTGTAGAAGAACAGCATCATAATTTTTGTGTTAAGTGTCTGCTCGGGATTCGGGTCAATTTCTGTGGGCTGAATGTACTGAATAATTGAATCTTCGCCGTAAAGAATCTGTGGAGAAAGCGATGTCGCAACAGTACCGCTTATCATTGTACCGATACCGATAACAAAGGGAAGTGTAGCATCAAGACGCCTGCTTGTTTTAAGCTCAATAACCTCAAGAACATCTGCCTGAAACATTGATGGAAGAAGGTTTGATGCACCAAATTGAAGACCGATAAGGAACAAACAAGCAATAAAGAGTATCTGCAAAATGTTTGAAGGTGAATTGAAATATGTATAACCGATTGTAAATGCAAGGGTATTTGCAATTATAGAATAAATACCCGACGCGATATAAAGCTGTTTTGAATTGAACTTTTTAAGAAGTGCATTTATTATAAGCATTCCGACTGCTGTACCGATACCTGTGGGAAGACCGAAAAGCAGAAATTTACTTGTACTGCCAAGAAGTGCCGCAGCAAGAAAAACGCCCATATAGTTTGCTATTCCACGGAAGTTTTTAAGAAATTCACTGGCGATGATAACCCATGCATATTTGTTTTTGAGAATATCAGTAATTCCGTCAAGGGGATTTTTCTTCTCTGCACTGTAAGCCATACGCTCTTTCATAAAGCGCATACCCATAAGAGTAATTATTGTACCCACAACGCTGATAACTGAAGCACCGATTATATATTGCAAATATTCTTTGTTGGGGTTGTCGGGAGATGCGGCATCAATAATTGCAGCAATAACAAGAACAACAACCAATGGTGCAGAGTTACCAACCGCACTTGAAATGCTACGGAAAGAAATAATTTTGTCACGCTCTTTGTTGTTGGGGGTCATAACATAGGAAACAAGGTTTATTGCATTACCAAAGCTACAGCAAGCACCATGAAGCATACCGATTGTTATAAGGTAAATCATAAGAAGAGTGCCAGTAAGTCCGTCAGGAGTATAGAAAAGAAGCATTGTAACAATACCCAAAGGAATGGCAACTGCATTTACGATAGGAATAAATTTACCTCGTTTACCAATTTTGCGGTTATCAATAATAAGCGCATAAACAAAGCTCATTACAAATCCGGCAATACTTAAGAAACCGTTGTAGAAAGAAACCTGATCCTCGCCCATTCTCAATACATGAACAAGATAAGCCTGACGATAAGAGCCAACCATACCTGTCATCATTGTGTAGAAGAAAATGGCGGAAAGGTAGAATATCATTTCTTTGTTTTTAATGTGATTTTGTTCCAATGGATTTTTGATTTTATTTTCCAATACATCACAACCTTTAAATAATTTATTTAAGTATAGCCTTATAATACACTTTTTGCAATATCTGCGCTCATTTTAGCATCCTTAGCATAAAAATCTGCACCGATTTTTTCTGCATATTCGGGTGTTAAAACTGCTCCACCCACCATAATTCTGCAATCTGCCTTTGCATCTTTCAATGCTTTAACGGTATTTTCCATAGCAGGAAGAGTTGTTGTCATAAGAGCGGAAAGACCAACAAGCTTTACATTATGTTCTTTCTGAGCTTTAACAACTTCAGCAGGGTCAACATCTCTGCCCAAATCAATTACATCATAGCCGTAATTTTCAAGAACAGTTTTAACAATGTTTTTACCGATATCGTGAACATCGCCTTTAACAGTTGCAAGAATAATTTTACCTTTGCTTTCTGTCCGAGTGTTGTTCTTCCTCATTGTTTCTTTGATAACCTCAAAACAAGCACCTGCTGCATCGGCGGCTCTCATAAGCTGGGGTAAAAATAACTTTCCGCTTTCAAAGCCTGCTCCAACATTATCGAGAGCAGGAATAAGAACTTCATTTATAAGGCTTTGGGCATCGGTTTCTTTAAGTGCTTTTTCAGTTAATTCTGCACCTTGATTTTTAAGACCTTTTTCAATGCATTCACCCAATGTCAGTTCCTTTTTC
>JAZULH010000003.1:0-10305 GCA_045602985.1 Acutalibacteraceae bacterium
TCGCAGATTGTTGATTGCATCTTGTAAGACTGCAAAGGAGAATGCAAAATGACAATAAAGAATGATATTATTCTTTGGGACGATGGAGCAAATTGCTTATGCTTGCTCTCGATACCAAGCGAGCAACAATATAAATATATTTACGGACTTCCCTGTATCACTTTTGGAGTATCTTATGAAAATGCGACTTTCAAAGGATACGATACCTTTACTCTGTTTGACCGTTTTTATAACAACATATTAAATGAGTTGAAAAGTACATACGATTCTTTGAATGGCACTATTCGCATCTGTGATATCGGCGCAGATACGGATGGAAATATAGAATTTGTTGTGAAAAATGGGGTAGCATTTGTCAAAGGTCAGCTTGGCGCGTCCTTTTCCTCCTACTCATTAAAGTTTGAGTTTCAAGCAGACCAAACCTTAATCGGGCGTTTAATGCAAGCGATTGAGTTGCGGTAAATGGTGTTAAATGGTGTACTTTTGGGCTTTCTTACCTCAATTCTGCTCCGTTTAGGTAGTCTTTCGCAAAAGCAGAGTAATCACTTTTGTGGTTGCTCTGTTTTTTACTCTCTCCCCCCAAAAAGGACTCGAACCCCCCTCGCCGAAGGCGAACACAAATGACATACAGTAACAGCGGACAGGTCACCCTGTCCGCTGTCTTGCTTATATTTTTACTTTTTTACAGCAACCCGATTATGAGCAGCAATAGATGTATGAGCTTGAAATCAATGTTGATGTTTCATCTCCGCATCTTGAGCAGAGCTGATAATCATAAACCTTCTGCAAGCATCTGGGAGCAGTTGTGCGAGCCTTATGGGTAACTGTCTTTACTGTCTGGCTATCATACTTGTGGCCGAAAAGTGTGCAGGTAAGACCGTATGCGGCAGCCTCGTCATCCTCTGCACCTTCTGTAAAGTATGCCACAATTCTGGCTTCAGTTTCTGCATCTACCTCATCAACAATAATAACATCGATGTGCTCGTGATTGTGTGCAGGTTCTTCACCCTCTGTAGCTCCTACAGGAATAACTACTGCACAGAGTGTAAGTGTAATAACCAATAATGCTGATAATAATTTTGTCATTTTCATAATTTACTCCTTGAAATTTTCAATCATTTTCAAGAGTTCTTGCTCATCGGGACAATTGATTGTGTATACATCATCATTATATAGAAACATTGCCTGGTATATGCCCACGTCAGCCATATGATTTATGTAGCAAAGCTTGTCCTTTATTGTGACAGGCTCCACATTGTTCACAAGCTCCGCAGGCAACTCTTTTTGTAGTGCAATGTCAATGCTGACCAACTCGTTGTCGTTGGTATTCATATATACATATCTTCCGTTATTATCTTCTTCAATATATATTCTTTCAATTGCTGTGCCGTATGGCATATATCCCGGCAACAGAATATTCAGAGCCTGTGCTTCATATGCCTCTTCCAAAGAATCATACTTGGCAACATCGTCATAGCACATTACGGAAACTCCGTTTACGCTGTATTCTATACGCTCGGGGGCATCAATAACCGTACCGAACTTGTCCTTGAAGAATTGATAAAACGCGTTATCTGTTGCAACAGATATAAAGCACAACAACGCCAACAATAATGCAACACAAGCAGCCACCAGAAGAACCCTCTTCTTATTTACATGCTTACCGTTACCTTTGTTGGCCGATATTCTTTCGGAAATATCGGTTTTAACAAAAGGTATTTTTCTGACCTTTTCGTTGATTTCTTGGGTAGTCAGAGTAACGTGCTTTTCCTGCAAATCCAAAAGAAGCGACACCAACTCTGAAACATACTCGTGGTCCATTTCTTCAACGGGCTTGGATGCTTCCTTATCACGGAAATACTCAAGAGCGGCTATCAGCTTGTACTTATTATTCATTTGGTTTTCCAAAAAACACATCTCCTTTCCTCAGAAATTGATTTCTCCCTTCAAATATATATGACAATATATTTGAAATATTACACAAAAAATTTCAAAAAAATTTCAGTTTGCTTTAAAAGAACATTTTTATAATGAAAATACCCACCGATGTAAACATAAGCGCTGCACGTTTTTTTACCTTCTGTCGTAGTCTGAACGCCCTGGTACAAATAACCTTTTCCGTAGTCCCGAATTCCTCTGCCACATCTTTATATTTCTTTTTCTCAACATAAATCTTTTGGTACAATGCCCTGTCATCAGCAGAAAATGTATCAAGAATTACCTTTTTGCACTTTTCAATAGTGGCGTCATCAACATCAAAATAGTTGTCAAACAGCAGGAACAAATCCTCTATAGAATCGATATTATCTTCATAAGAAACTATTTTGTCAAACCGCTTGTTTTGACGGTAATATTCGTAAACCTTTCTTTTGGCTACACTATATAACCATGCGCGAAGATTACCCTCATCCAATCTATCAAGCTTCTGCTGAAAGAACAGAAAAACCTCCTGGGTAATATCTGCAGCATCATCATAATTGAAATCAACGCCGGAAAGACAATATGAATACACATCCTTGTAGTATTTACGAGCAATCTCCACGGCCTTTGCTTCACTTATCATTCACATTGTCCTCCTTTCATCAAAAATAACAATATGCTCATTATACCAGAACAAAACTGATATTTAAAGAGATTTTTTACAACAAAACCCAATAATGTTGTAAAAAAGCATTAAGTATGGTAACATATACGCATACTACACCGAAAGCAGGCCTCCACTATGATTAAAAACGCAAAAGATGCAGGAGCAGATAATCTCACCCCTTCCATACCCCAGTATTTTTCCTGGATTAACAACACAAACGAGGGTTCTTCCGAAGAGCAAACGCTTATTAACCTTGAGTTTTTTAAATACCTTAAGGATAAATACGGTATGCAAATCAAAATATATGCATGGGATGCAGGTAACTTTGACGGAGCAAGCGAAGGCTACGGAAACGCCCATAGCCCAAAGTTTTTAGCGCAATATCCCGAAGGCTATAAAAATGTTGCTAAAAAAGCAGCAGAGCTTGGCATCAATATGGGTTTGTGGGGCAGTCCCGACGGATTCGGCAACACTCCTGAGGAGGAGAAGGAGCGATTCGACTTTTTTGTACATCTTTGCAAAGACTACAATTTCGGTCTTTTCAAGCTTGACGGTGTTTGTGGCAGACTGCGTCCCGAAAAAGCAGGCACATTTGCCGCTATGTTGGAGGAATGTCGCAAATACAACCCTCAGCTTATAGTGTTGAACCATCGCCTCGACTTTTACGAGGCCGAAAAGCACATTACCACATATCTGTGGAATGGTGAGGAAACATACGTTGATGTGAGCACCTGCAACAAGCAGACCGCCATGCACCACAGAGGCTTTATGTTTAACCGAGGTCATACCAACAACCTTGAACGCCTTGCCGAAGACCACGGTGTGTGCATTTCCTCAAATATAGATTATTTTGAAGACGAACTTATTTACCAGGCATTTAACCGTTCACTTATACTTGCCCCTGAAATTTACGGTAACCCCTGGTTTATGCGTGATGATGAGTTACCAAAGCTTGCCAGAGTGTACAATCTGCACGCCAGGAATAGTGCTTTGCTCACACAGGGTATGCTGTTATCCACCGACTATGGCGAAAATGCCTGCTCGAGGGGTTCTGACAAAAAGCGGTTCGTTGCAACAGGTAACAACTCCTGGGAAGCACGAGTAATAAAGCTCAGCATACCCGAAATCGGCATAAAATCCGATTCACCTGTAGCAGTAAATATTCATCACCCGTACGAGGAGCATCTGGGTATTTTTAATCCGGATGATACTGTTGAAATCACACTTTTCCCCTTCCGTGCAACGCTGATTGAGGTTGCAGAATTACCTTATGCTGAGCCTATGCTCACCAACTGTCGATACGAAATGATAACAGAAGCAGAGGACGGCTCTCCCGAAGATGTAAAAGTGCTTTATGCGGACGGAGCAGATATCAATCTGTTAAAAAACGGACAAGAAGCGTTATATAAAAAGGGCATAAAAATAAACATACAGGAGAATCCGCCTTATCTTTTAGGCTCGCTCTGTAAAAAAACAGAAAAGCCCGAGAACGGAAGATTGCTTTACGAAACTGCGATGCAGGCAATTACAAACGATTGCCTTGAAATTCAGTCCATACGTCGTTCGGGCGAAACAAAAATCCCACAAGTCAGGGCGGCACGCGAGGCATTTTTCAACCAGGAAATTTATACCCTGCGAGGTTGCGAATGTAAATATCTGTTTGACGGCAGAGATGACACATTTTTTGACAGCCAGAGCAAAACTTATTGTGATATGGACCTGCGTATAAACGGTGGTTGTTTGCGCGTTGATCTGGGTGCAGAATTTGACTGCGACAGAATTGAGGTTGAATTCTTTTCTCCGGACCATCCGACACGTGAGGTCGAAGTCCAAAAGCTCCCGTTGACTGCTGAATATTCTTGCAACCTTGCAGATTGGGAAGCAACCGATTTGGTTAAAACAAATATTGCAGACAATGACTTCACCGCAAAGGTGGTTCGCTTTACCGTCCACGATTATTACAATCTCCACGGCAAAAAGATAGTAGCAAGCTATGGCATAAACAATAAAATACGTTATTTTTCCATGGAAAAGCCTGTGGACAGAATATATGCGGTAAGAGCTATAAAAAACGGCAAAAAAATCCCCCTTGTTAACCCCGTGGCTAATAATATGCAAGCACATTACCGCTACAAACAGGTTGCCGTATGTATGCACAATGAATTTATTCTCCCCGAGCACAAACCCGGTTCCCGACTGACGGTTGCAGTAGAGGGACTCCATGGTGAGGAGAGTGTATACTGCATTGCAGAAATTGACGGTAAACTGACAGGATTTCCCGAGCGCGCCCCGGACTACAAGGCTAACCAATGGGAGCACGCAGTATGCGGTTCTGATAAAAACAACACTTTTTATTTGCCGTTGCCTGATAATGCTCAAGGCAAAACCATAAAAGTATATGCAATTTTTGCAGACAGACGAAAAACAGATGTAACCTGTAATGTATATATCTGTGAAAAGCACTAAAACTTAGTTTAAAAGACAAATCAGGAGAGCGATATGAATATTACAGGTGCAATATTTGATTTTGACGGCACACTCTTTGACTCAATGCACGTATGGAAAGGCATACGCTATAACTTTATGAGCAGCTTGGGCATTAAGTTAACAGATGAGGATATGACCATATTCAACGGACTTTTTCTCAGGGAGTCGCTGTTGCTCGCTATAGAGCGATTCAAGCTGTCACAATCATACGATGAGCTTTTGGCAAAGCTCTTTGACTACATCAAAGGAAGGTACCTTACAGAAACCGAACCCAAGAATGATATTGTGGCTTTCCTGGATACATTAAAGGCAAAGGGTGTTAAAATGGGTATAGCCACCGCTACAGGTGAGCCTGCCCTTATTACCGTGCTTGAAAAATACGGTATGTTGCACTACTTTTCATCAATTTACTCAACCTATACCGTTGGTGCATCTAAAACAGAGCCCAGAGTTTATGATGTTGTTCTTGAAGACCTCGGCACAGAAAAAGAAACAACCTGGGTTTTCGAGGACGCTCTGTATGCCGCCACAACCGCAAAAAAGGCAGGTTATAATGTTGTGGGAATTTTTGACAAAAGCGAGCCGAACCAGGCAGAGCTAAAAAATACGGTTGATATATACATCAACAACTACTCCGAATTAGAATTTTGAAAGGAATCTGCTAATATGACAGGTCGGCAATTTTTAGACAAGCATATAAGCAAAACTTATGGTGCCACGGCAGAATACCCCTGGATAAGTGCTCCCGGATACGGAGTATACAGACACAGCCACAACAAAAAATGGTTTGCGGTTATTATGGATATACCTGCAGATAAATTGGGGCTTACAGGTAATGATAACGTAACCATAGTCAACCTGAAATGTGACCCTATACTCATAGGCTCATTACATAAGGATGATGGTATTTATCCTGCGTACCATATGAACAAAACCTATTGGATATCTGTTCTGCTTGACGGCACAGTAGATAATGAAAAGCTGAAGTGGTTAACAGAAATCAGCTTTAGTCTGACAAGAGGTAAACGAACTAATCCCCTTTGACGGACAGACAACAATCACCATAATTGTTGTCATATGCACCGACAGAGTATTGTTTGCAGCCTGATATGGGCTGGTATTACATTCGGTCATCTGCTGTTTGTGTTTTGTATTATGTAAAATATTATATCGTATTGGTAATGTAATAAGTTATTCGGTTATGTGCTTAAACAGTATTAAAAGTGTTTTCTTTTCCGAGAACATTCCCGTACAAGCATCAACAAAATCAAAAATAATCGCCAACTATTTCCTCCCCTTTCTATTGACAAAACTACCGTTATCCGATATAATGCAATGGTTGATAAAATATATCACATCGGGGTGTAGCGCAGTTAGCACAACAGGCGACCGCGTCCTGTGGACGATGAAGGGAGCGTTTTGTGGCGCAGTGGTCAAAATCGTCAGCGACGAGCAGGAGCGTTTAATGATTTTGGGCACCGCAAGAGTAGCGCCTGCTTTGGGATAAAGCCTACACCGAAAACAATTGCACAAAAACTTAATATGAAACATCGGGGTGTAGCGCAGTTGGTAGCGCGCCTGCTTTGGGAGCAGGATGTCGGGGGTTCGAATCCCTTCACTCCGACCATAAAAAGAGTAATACCGTCAGGTATTGCTCTTTTTATTTTTGTGTTGAATAGATTTTAATTCCCGATATTCTGAACACAAGCAGGCGCTTGCCTGCTTTGGGCTATGAACACGACCGCCGCCGGTGGCGGATACAGGGAGTGTTCATAGGCGCAGCGGTCAAAATTGTGCGAAGTGAATAACGAGCAAACAATTTTGGGAACCGCAAGAGGCGGCGAAGCCGAGGATGTCGGGGGTTCAAATCCCTTCACTCCGACCATAAAAAGAGTAATACCGTCAGGTATTGCTCTTTTTATTTTTGTGTTGAATAGATTTTAATTCCCGATATTTTGAACACAAGCAGGCGCTTGCCTGCTTTGGGCAACACACGCGACCGCGTCCTGAGGACGATGAAGGGAGCGTTTGTTGGCGCAGCGGTCAAAATTGTGCGAAGTGAATAACGAGCAAACAATTTTGGGCACCGCAAGAGGCACGAAGTGAGGATGTCGGGGGTTCGAATCCCTTCACTCCGACCACCTAAGTACAACTTAGGTAATACAACCGAAATCCCTTGAAATATAGGGGTTTCGGTCTTTTTTATACCTACAAGCACTCTGAAAATGAGTGATTTTTGTGTTTTTAGGAGCATCGATGGAATTGTAATCGTTACTCGGAGTATAGTAATCGTTACTCGAAGTTTGTAATCGTTACTCGGAGTATAAAGTAAGTTTTTTCTGCTTTAGAATATTGAAATCATAAAACACCTATGGTATAATTGCTTTGCGACACCAAAGGAATAGATGTACAAAAATGGTATGGTTTTTATCCTTGATAAAAACGCATGCTCTATTTTCATATCATTTTTTGTACTGAAAAGGTGTCGCAGCCGAAAGAGCTGTGCGTTTTTAGGCGTGTGGCTTCGGTTACACGCTTTTTTGTTTAGGGTGATTTTATGAGCAACTTAAAGAGAGCTTGTGAAGCTCTTATGGAAGAAGAAAATGAAAAATTGGAAAAGGAGATGGCAGAGGCCCCGGAACTGAAACTGTCTCGTAAAATTAGAAAAAACACTAATGCCTTCTTCCGTGAAGACCTAAAAATCGACCACGCTCATCACCCCGAAGTTGACAATGCGTGGGAGCGTTTTAGAACTCGAATGTATCTTAAGTATCCACAATACCCTTGGATTTCAAGACTCTATAAAACTCGAAAACGCAGAGCAAAACGCAATGCTATAAAGGATGACGAAATATGAAAACAACTCTTACTCAGAAGCAGTACAAAGATTATCAACAGTTATGTGAAGACAGAAGGAATGGTCGCATTTTAACCCCCGATGGTTTGCGATTCATTTGTGAGGCAAATAACTACGACCCCGAAGCTATTGGTAGACATTTTTTAGAGGTGCTTCCTAAAATTAGTAACCACTAAACTGAAAGTCAGCACAATTTGTGTTGGCTTTATTTTTTTGTAAATGTCTGTCACAAAATCATAAATTGTTACGATTATGTATATGAAGAGCAAATGTCGATACACCCATTTGTGCCTTCATTTTTCTTGATGCCAATTTTCCTCTTGGCATTGGGGCTCCTACCTATAGTCAGTGTGGTAGGAGTTTTTATATTAAAAAGCCTGTGAATTTGGAAACGACATCCAAGCTCACAGGCTTTTTTGCTTTTATTCTGTTTTTCTGTATTCCCTTAATGATTCTACAATCAAATTGGAAAGTTCTTCAATTTCACTGCTGTTGTGCTTTGAATAGCTATCAATAAGAAAACGAGTATCAACTAATATTCCCAACACATATTTATGGTTTGCAGTTTCAGAATTATAGGTTTCCCAATCAACAGTTCCTACACTCACAAACTTATAAACATCATCTTTCTTAAGTTCTTTATCGAAAGGCATTATAAAAGCATTATACACTGTGTTCTTTGCATGACCGATGTTTTCACAAGCATAGTCACCATAAGTTATCTGCTTTTCAACTGATGAAGATGCAGGCAAATGCTGTGGGTTTCCGGTTATACCATACTTATAGTATTTTGCATCAAGAATATAGAGCTTATTCTCGTACATCATTATCGTGTCGGGCTCCAATGCACTACTCTCAACCTTGCCACCATTTATAATATGCCATTTTGCATGAGGGAAGTATTGCTCTTTGTTATTTTCACCGAAAACATAATCAATCATTTTTTCCCATACATATTCAAAGCGTTCAACACCAAAAGCAGCAACATCAGCATCATCAACACTTTCACTTTTATTGCTGATAATGTTAATCATACTTTGAAGCAGCAATCGTTTGTTGGTGTTAAATGTGCTATTAAGAGCATCTTGTAACACGGTCAAGAATTTCCTTTTATTAAACTTTATATCTGGTTTCTTGGGCAGAGTGTTACTTGATAAATATAGCCACCCTAATTTTTCAAAACTCTCTCTTACACAGTATTCGTGAATTTTGGTTAGAAGGTTGTTGGTGTTGGTCTTATCTACCTTGACGATAAAATCTAAATAGACAAGGTTTCCATTGTTATAAACAGGCTTTTTGTTTTGGATTGTTCTCTTCCAATTCAGCTTTCCCTTTTTACCATCTTTGTATTGAGTTTCACGCTCAATGTAATATCCATGAGCTAAAAAATCTTTGATTATGTATTGGTATGAAAGAATTGGGAATGAGAGGTTTGTTTCACCCTCAATCATATTATTGAGCAATCCTTCTTTTCTGCCACTGAATTTTTGTATTGTTGCAAAAAGGCGTATGATATCCTTGCGGGTTTGGTCTTCGTTATCAGCTAAATGAAATCCCCTTGGAAAAGTAATCATCGGTTGACCATCAACAAATTTTAAACCCACAAAGTCATCGTATTCACTTTTGCTCACAATACAAAAATCACGCAACATAAAACAAATTATCCTTTTAATTGTTCATATGAATCAACTATAGCATCAACCAATTCTACTAACTCGTCCTCTGATGTTACAGTTATTCTAAAGTAATGGTCGTGGCTTCCGTTGTATTCAATTTCTGAACCAAGTCTTTGTAGTTCACTTGTACGAGGTTTTTCCAATTCAAATGACAAGCTGTCCAATTTTATAATTACTTCTGCAAACGACTTTTTCTTATTATCAGCAGAACCGAAACCAATGTACTGTTTACTTGGTGTAGTGTAAACACGAGTGTTAGGTATTCTTTCTTCTATCATCTCTTTTGCTCTCTCGTAAAGCTCTACAAGATGGGTTTTTTTATTAACCAAATACTCACTCACATCAGGAACTACATTTTCTTTTGAAGCACCTTCATCAAATTTTATATTGGAATTGAACACCTCAAAACCTTTTTCTTCAAATGCATCCAACAAATCTTCCAAGGTCTTATATTCTGAATTAAAAATAACATCCCTATCGTATTTAAATGCATCGTTCCACAAATACATGAGAACCTTTTCACCGAAGGTTTTACGACTTTTAAGGTCGTCCGATTTAACGAAGTACGCACCAAGACGATTGTCTTCACTACTCAAATTACCATCGCTGATATCAATAATTGTGTCATTGATTTTTTTAGCAAAACTATACCAAGTAACATTAGTTTCAGCTATACATTCGTCTGCGTGTTCGCAAGC
>JAZULH010000004.1:0-32109 GCA_045602985.1 Acutalibacteraceae bacterium
TTCGGATGGGGATTTTTTCTTAATAACCTCTTCGTAATCACGAAGATTCTTTACGTTTACATCAAAAATTTGTTTTATTTCTTCCAAATCCGTTATTTTTGTTGTGTTGCAGAAGGAGCGTGACAAAATAACACTTGTAGAACCAAGTCTGTAATGCTCGGTAAGAATACTCTCAGCAGGGAGAATACCATCACCTATACGTGCAATGCCGCCGAAGCCATAGGGAATTCCCTTAGCTTTTATTTTATCTGCAAGCTTTTCTACGGTACCGTCCGCCAGAAGCTGGAACATAAAGGTAAGACCATAGCTCAGATGTAAATCATTAAGTCCTATGTAAAGCTCATCTATACCTTCAATCTGCAGAATTTCATCAAGACACTCTACCGCCTCCTTTGTTTCAATAAGGGGAAGAGTCCTTGCCCTGCCGCCAACTAAATCCACAAAGGTCTGTACCTCGCCTGCTGTTTTAAAGTAGGGCAGCATTATTATATCTGCACCGCAATTAATAATCTCGTCAATTTCGTCCTTGGATGATATATAATCTGCCGTTGCCTCGTGTATGGGATTGCAACGCACAAGCAGCTCTGACCTATCAGTAATCTCCCTGATGCTTCTTATATCTTCAAAGGTATGACGGCTCTGGACGGTGTCCATACCGCCCTGACGTATATCCTTACCTATATACTCCATATCAACAAAAAGTCTGTCGACTCCCGCACTCTGAGCTATGGCGGCAACCTGAGGGTTGTTTGTTACATACATTAATTTAATGTTACTCACTTCTTATTTTCGCCAACCTTATAAAAATCACATTTCTACTGCGGCACGCTCAACCGCAAGACCCTTTTTAAAGCTATCCATAAAGGCATTGAAGGAATCAACAATATCCTGCTGAGGCTCCAGGGTAGTCATCCCCTGAGAAGCAAAAATCTTATCGTCAAGGTAATCGGGAAGAAGCTCGCCCTCTGCCTTGTTTGCCGCAAATGCCGCAAGGACCGCAACGCCCCAGGCACCACCCTCGCCTGCGGTTTCCATAACAGAAACAGGGGTATTCATTACAGCGGCAAGAACACTCTGTCCGATAACAGGTGTTTTAAAGAAGCCGCCATGACCGAGAATTTTATCAACTGCAACATTCTCTTCGCCGAGAATATCAAGACCTACCTTAAGAGAGCCGAAGGAGGTAAAGAGCTGTACCCTCATAAAGTTTGCAAGTGAGAAGTTGCTGTCAGGATTTTTAATGAACAAGGGCTTGCCTGTTTCAAATCCTGTAATATGCTCACCTGAAAAATAGTTGTATGAAAGAAGATTTCCGCAATCAGCGTCTGCCTCGGCTGATTTTTTGAAGAGGGCTGTAAACAAATCACCCATAGAAACCTCTGCACCGCAAAGGTCTGCAACCTCTTTGAAAAGACCTGCCCAGGCATTTATATCCGATGTACAGTTGTTGCAATGAACCATTGCAACAGGTGCACCGTCAGGTGTTGTTACCATATCAATCTCACGGTGAAGCTTCTTGAGAGCCTTTTCAAGCACAATCATAGCAAAAACAGATGTGCCTGCGGAAACATTACCTGTCCTGATACGAACAGAGTTGGTTGCAACCATACCTGTACCTGCATCACCCTCGGGAGGACACATAGGCACACCTGCCTGAAGGTCACCCTCCTCATCAAGAAGCCTTGCACCCTCAGCGGTGAGAGCGCCTGCAGATTGACCTGCACAAAGCACAGTGGGAAGAATCTCCTTAAGCTTCCAAGGGAATTTACCGTCAACAAGTGCATCAAACTTTGCAATCATGGTGCTGTCGTAATCGTTACCGGACATAGGGAACATACCCGATGCTTCACCAATACCCAGAACCTTTTCGCCTGTAAGGAGTGTATGAATAAAGCCTGCAAGGGTTGTAAAGTATTTAATATCCTTAACGTGCTCCTCATTGTTGAGGATTGCCTGATAAAGGTGAGCAATGCTCCAACGCTGGGGAATATTAAAATCAAACTCATTTGTAAGAATATCTGCAGCCTCACCTGTGATGGTGTTACGCCATGTACGGAAGTTTGCCAGCAGATTTCCCTCGCCGTCAAAAGGAAGATAACCGTGCATCATACCGCTGATGCCCAATGCCTTAAGGCTTTTGAGTGTAATGCCGTAGCGCTCCTTAACATCCTTTTTAAGTGATGCGTAACTACCCTTAAGACCTGCATAAATATCCTGAAGGCTATATGTCCATATTCCGTTTTCAAGGCTGTTTTCCCAATCGTAGCCACCTACTGCGAGAACAGAGCCATTATCATCAATAAGAACTGCCTTTATACGTGTTGAGCCAAACTCAATACCTAAAATAGCCTTGCCTGATTCAATGTAGTTTTTCATAATTTTCTCCTTTATGACGTATTAAATTTGTATGTTCAATTCCTTTATTTTATCCCTGAGTGCCTGAAAATCCGCAAGGGCATCGGGCTTGTTGGCAGGGTTGCGCAGCAATGCCGCAGGGTGATATGTTCCCATAAAGAGAATACTTCCCTTTTTTATAAATTCGCCGTGCTGTCGCGTTACCTTAAAATCGGGCGAAATCAATTTTTGGGCGGCAATACGGCCCAGACAAACAATTATATCCGGCTTTATGAGTCGGGTCTGTGCCCTGAGCCAATCAATGCAGAGCTCCTGCTCCTCCTCGTGCGGGTCACGGTTCCGGGGAGGTCTGCACTTCACAATATTTGCGATATAAACATTTTTTTGCCGTGAAAGACCTATTACTGCCAGGTATTTATCAAGCAGCTGTCCTGCCCTGCCCACAAATGGCTCGCCCTGCAAATCCTCGTTTTCACCGGGGCCTTCGCCAACAAGCATTATGCGTGCACTCTCGTTGCCTACTCCAAATACAACATTTGTCCGCGTGTGACAAAGTCCGCACCTTTTACAACTGCTGCAGGCTGTTTTTAATTCTTCAAAATTCCGCGGGTTCAAAGAATAATCAACTCCTTGGGGGTTGCGGTAAGATTCTCGTAGCCGTTTTTTGTAATGTATGCCATATCCTCTATGCGCACACCGAACTTACCCGGAATATAAATGCCCGGCTCAACGGTTACGACATTACCCTCCTCCAGCTTTCCCTGACTGCGCGGAGCAAGGGTGGGAGCCTCGTGGATTTCTATACCTACGCCATGACCTGTGGAGTGACCGAAAAACTCGCCGTAGCCTGCCGCATCAATAACCTGACGTGCGGCGTTGTCGGCACCACAACACTCAAGACCTGACCTTAAGGCTGCCAGACCTGCCTTTTGGGCAGATAAAACAATTTCATAAACCTTGCGCTGCTCGGGACTAACCTCCCCTACTGCAACAGTACGTGTCATATCACTATGATATCCGTTAACAACAGCACCAAAATCCAGTGTTATAAAATCGCCTGCTTTAACAACAGTATCATCAGGCACACCGTGGGGCATTGAGCTTTTTGCTCCTGTTACGGCAATAGTTTCAAAGGATATTGCCTCTGCTCCGTGGGATAACATATAAAAATCAAGCTCCAGAGCAATTTGTTTTTCTGTAACACCCGGTTTTATAAAGGTGAGTATATGCTCAAAAGCCGCCTCAGCTATTTTTTGTGCCGCCTTTATGTGGGAAAGCTCCTCAGGCGATTTAACCGCCCGAACCTCTTCAATCAGCCTTTCAAGCCTTTTCGACGGAGTTACACGACAGGGCGAAAAAGCAGTTTTCAGAAAATCTGCCGTAGAAACGGATATCTGATTACGCTCTGTATATGCTTTTAAAATTGACTTTTCTTTAAGATAATTTTTTATATCCTCGCCGGCTTTTTTGAATAAAAGAACCTTACAGCCGCTGACGGATTTTTCCGCCGCCTCAACATAGCGACTGTCAAGAAAAAGAACGGCATCATCCTTTGTTACAATCAGGTATCCGTCAGTTGAGGGAAAGCCTGTAAAACGACGTCTGTTTACAGGAGAAAATATAATTATTGCCTCGTGCTTGTTTTTAAGAAAGTTTTGCAACTTACTTATCGCCATAATAGCCGTGCTCCTTCAGAAAAGCCTCGCGAAGAGGTTTTTCTTTAATTCTGTTCTTTTTGTAATGATTCTTCCAGAACCATTTGTTGTCAACAGGGTCAATCAGAAGAGGCATCGCACCGCAACGGTTGGCGGCGGCAACATCGGTAAAAACCTGGTCACCTACCATACCGATTCTTTCAATAGGCACCTGTAATTTACGGGACATCCTCAAAAGCCCCAGCGGCAACGGTTTTTTTGCATAGGCGTGAAATCGCACGCCAAATGTTTTTGAAAACCAATATGCCCTTATATGGGGAGTATTTGTAACAATGGCAACCTTTATGCCTGCTTCCTTTAATGATTTTATCCAGGAGATAGCCCCGGGTATGGTGGTAAGCGTTGCATCCTTTACGGTGGTATTGTCCAGGTCAAAAAGGATTGCCTCCAGACCTAACTCACGGACAACCTCGGGGGTAATGTCATTCACACACCGAAACATATATTTAATTGTGGTGTCTTTTTCCCGAAGCACGCAAACACCTCCACACTATTACATTATAATAATAACATATAAAAACAAAAAAATAAAGAGATGAAACTGTAAAAATAGCTTCATCTCTCAATTTTTAATAGAACTTACGCTTACGAGCAGCCTCTGATTTCTTTTTTCTCTTTACAGAGGGTTTCTCATAGTGCTCTCTCTTACGAACTTCCTGAATAACACCATCTCTTGATGTCTGTCTTTTAAATCTACGAAGTGCGCTATCTAAAGACTCGTTCTCTTTAACTTTTACCTGACTCATTTATAGTTCCCTCCCTCCGCTGTTACTAACAAAGGTATAATTATCATAATACGTTTGATATTATACTAAACGGTTTTTGCTGTGTCAAGTAAAATTTATTAAAAATATGTAAATTTAAAGAGTTTTGAACATCTTTGTCAGTTGTTTTTTCTTTTTAAGAAAAAGAAAACAGCCTGCCGCATTGTACATAAATACTGCAAGCAGACTGTTAATAGCTTTTATAACTTCATTTTAAGTTAATTATAAGTTCTTCCTTTTACCAAGCGACGGCGTATCAGGATACGTCGAGGGAGGTAAAACGGCTTATGCGCACGAAATACCTTTATGGTAATAATAGTGCAAGATTGTGATGCAGAAGACGCTTTTACCAAGCGACGGCGTATCAGGGTACGTCGAGGGAGGTAAAACGGCTTATGCGCACAAGAAATACCTTTATGGTAATAATAGTGCAAGATTGTGATGCAGAAGACGCTTTTACCGAGCGACGGCGTATCAGGATACGTCGAGGGAGGTAAAATGGCTTATACGCACGAAATACCTTTATGGTAATAATAGTGCAAGATTGTGATGCAAAAGACGCTTTTACCGAGCGACGGCGTATCAGGATACGTCGAGGGAGGTAAAACGGCTTATGCGCACAAGATTGTGCTATTATTTTGCAAGAGAGCCGATATACATCATATACCCGCCGATTTGTGCACCGAATTCGGGAGCACCATCCATAATAAGCTTGCCCTTCTGAACGGACTCAAGCATATCATCAATGGACATAAGAATACCGAGAGCACTGTCAAGATTGTCAAAGCGCATTGTGAAGAAGGGAAGTGCACGCTTGTACTCACCGCGGCCTGCCTTACTCTTACCTGCTTTGATACGAATGTATGCGGAAACAGAATCCTCGCCGTCAACCTTCCAAGCATAAACACGGTCGGGACTCTTGGCGGTCCAATCGTGAATTTCAGGATGACCCATTTTATTAAGTGTGCTGATACCTGCAGAAAGAAGGTAGAAGTAGCACTTAACAAGAAGTCTCTTTGACTCTTCATCCTGGGGAGGAGTCTCAAGACCCAACAGGTTTGCCATTTTAAGCAAAGCCATCATAAATACGCCAAACTCATAAGCAAAGTTTATTCCGCGCATTTTGGGAAGTGTTGCAGGACCGATTTTGCCCTTGAAGAAAGCGTTCATTGTTTCAACGCTCTTAAACTCAAGCTCAACAAACTTCTGCTTTTTAACTCTGTATGCAACCTTGTTTGCGTGAACGAGCCATTCATCACCATTAACCACAAAGTGAGTTGCCCATTTACCCTCGGGAGCCTCGGGGTCAAGACAGCTTACCTGGTAAACACAATGTACCTTTTCAAACTTCTTCTGAAGTGAGGGTACATCAGCAACAATGGTTTTCAGAAGAGGCAACGCACCGCAAAGGAATATTTTATTGGTATATAAAGCTTCTTGTGTATTAGACAAGATAATCATTCCTTTCTGTTAGTGTGTGGGAACCGTTTTGAGGAGAATCAGTAGGCTTTGGGACTTTATCTTCCCCGTAGGGTATACATAATGCCCGAGCAGGGAAAGATATAAAGCCTTGCTTTTCGCTTGCACCTCAAAAAACGAATTAAAACTCGTCGTCCCAGTCGTTATCCTCTTCAAAGTCAGCCTTCATAACTTCGCGGACTGCCTCGATGATACCGTTAGAGTCAATACCGAGAGTTGACATAATATCCTCGTGAAGACCGATGGGAGCAAATGTATCCTGAACACCCAGCTTTTTAAAGGCACAGCCCTTACCGGACTCAACAACAACCTCTGCAACTGCAGAGCCGAGACCGCCTATAACTGTGTGGTCCTCAACTGTGATAATGCGGCGTGTATCCATAACTGCTTTAAGAACTGCCTCCTTGTCAAGGGGCTTGATTGTGTGCATATCAAGCACGCGAACCTTAAGTCCGTCAGCCTTTTCAAGGAACTCTGCAGCCTGGAATGCCTGGAATACGCAAGAGCCGCAAGCAATAATTGTAATATCGCTGCCCTCGTGAACCTCAACAGCCTTGCCTACCTCAAATCCGTAGTCAGCATCCTTATAAAGAACACGGTCAAAGCCGCGGTTGATACGGATGTAGAAGGGGCCGGGTGTGTTGTATGCTGCCATAACTGCGTTGTATGTTTCGTAGCCGTCAGCAGGGCAGATTACAGTAAGATTAGGAATAGAACGTGTAAGAGCAAGGTCACAAATGGCATGGTGTGTGGAGCCTGCCTGACCAAATGATGTACCGGAGTGTGTTGCAATAACCTTAGCGTTTACGTTCTGATAGCACAGGTCTGTGTGGAGCTGGTCTGCAGAACGGAAGGATGCAAACTGTGAGAAGGTGGAAAGGAAAGGCACAAGACCTGCCTTTGCCATACCTGCGGCAATACCGAACATATTCTGCTCTGCGATGCCTACGTTAAAGAATCTGTCGGGGAACTTCTTCTGGAAATCACCGATTTTTGTAGATTTTGCAAGGTCTGCTGTAAGAGCAACAACCTCAGGATGAGCCTCTGCCAACTCAACAAGAGCCTGACCGTAAATTTCGGCTGTGGAGAGAGATGTTGATTGCTCAGCTGTGTAGCTTAATCCGCCTGCCATAATTATTCAGCCTCCTTTTCAGCGCGTTCAATTCTTGCGGCATAGGTCTTTTCAAGTGACTTTTTGCCGTTTGCATATTTTTCATCGTCAAATGCACCATAGTGCCATCTGAAGTCGCCTTCGATAAAGTCGATACCGCAACCCTTTACTGTGTCACAAAGGATAAGCACGGGCTTGTCAGTTTCGTTTTCATAAGCAAAGTCGATTGCTTCGCAAAGCTCTTTGATGTTGTTACCGTCAATCTTTTTAACAATAAAGCCGAATGCCTCCCACTTGTCAGCAAGGGGCTCAAGAGCCATAACATCCTCTGTGTTACCGCCAATCATATTGTGGTTACGGTCAACAAAGGTAATAAGATTTGTAAGCTTATAGTGAGCCGCACTCATAGCAGCCTCCCAGTTTGAGCCCTCATCAAGCTCACCGTCACCGAGAACAACAAATGTCTTATAATCCTTCTTGAGAAGTCTTGCGGCAAGTGCAGTACCAACACCGATTGAAAGTCCGTGACCGAGAGAGCCTGTTGATGCATCAACACCTACAACCTTGTTGGAGTCAAGGTGCATACCCATCTTTGAGCCTGAAAGGTTGAATGTCTTGAGCATTTCCTTATCGTTGAAGCCAAGGTCGCAAAGAACAGGTGCATAAGCAATACCTGCGTGACCCTTACTGAGGATAAAGCGATCGCGGTCCTCCCAGTTGGGATCCTCAACCTTAATGTGCATATACTTGTGGTAGCACACTGTCATAATATCCATTTCGCTCATTCCGCCGCCGATGTGGCCGCTGCCTGCCCAATAAGTGGTATCAAGGCAAAGGTTACGGAGTTCGTTTGCTTTCTTTTCAAGAGCAAGCCACTCCTGTTTTGAAAGTGCCATTTTTATTCCTCCTATTGATTATTTTACTATCAATTTATTTACTTAAAAAAGCTCGGGATGAAGTTTTTTAACTGCCTTGAACGAATCCTCGGCAATTTCTATTGTTCTGTTAATATCCTCGTGTGTAAGGGCAGCATTGATAAAGTGGTTGTGGTGTGATGCAAAGAATACACCGCGGTTAACACACTCTGCAATCCAATCCTGGTGAAGAAGGAGTGAATCATCGTTAGCAATACGGAGATAGAACAATGCAGGAGCACCGGAAACTACCAAATCAAAGCCGTGCTCTGCGCCTGCTGCCTTAAGACCGTCTGTAAGCTCTGTACCCAACTCATTGAAAAGCTTGGGTGCATCAATTGCTTTAAGCTTATTGATACAGGCAATACAAGCAGCAAAGGGAACTGCGCTCATCCAATATGAGCCTGTGTATGAAAGGCTTGATGCGGCATTCTTCAAAAATTCCTTACCGCAGAAAGCAGACATATTGTAGCCGTTTGCCAGAGCCTTACAGAAGCAGATAATATCTGCCTCAAAGCCGAAGAAATGGTCACTACCCGCAAGGTCTAGACGGAAGCCGCAGCGAACATCGTCCACAATAAGCACAATACCGTGCTTTGTGCAGAGCTCTCGAACCTCTTTCCAGAAGCCTTCATCGGGGAAGTAGTTGTCAAGGAAGTTGCCGTGGTTGTAGGGCTGTGCAATAAGTGCGGCAATCTCGCCCTCATTTTCTGCAATAATCTGCTTAAGTCCTTCAATATCATTCCAACGGGCATAGAGGTTGTTTGCAACATCCTCGGGTGTAACACCGGGATAGTCAATCTTCTGCACCATAGGTGATACGCCGTGGTAGAAGTTGTTAAAGAAAATAAGCTTTTTTCTGTGAGTGTGTGCACGTGCTGTAAGGATAGCACCCTGAGTGGCATCGTTACCGTTCTTTGCAAAGAAAGCCCAGTCAGCACTTGCTACTGTATCAACAAGGAGTTCTGCACACTCAACCATAATTTTGGATGGTGATGTGGTACAGTTACCCAGTTTAATCTGCTCAATGGCAGCGGCATCTACATCCTCGTCACAATAGCCAAGGATATTGGGTCCGTATGCACACATATAGTCAATGTATTTGTTACCGTCAACATCCCAGAAATATGTGCCCTGTGCCTTTTCGGAGAAACGGGGCCATCTGTTTACGGGAATAAACTGACCCTCTGCAGGGCCAAGGTGACCGTAAACACCTGAAGGGATAACCTTGGTAGCTCTGTCATACCACTGGTCTGATTTTGTGTTTTTATATAAAGGGAATTTTTTACTCATTACGCTACCTCCTTATCCTATATATAATGCAACTCTGTCGAGAATACGGTTGATATTATCCAGCATACTTACAAGACCGTGCATTTCAATTTTGCCGGTACCGATGCAGGTAAGAGCATTAACCTTGCCGTCAAAGAGTGCTCGTGCCGTTTCGATTGACTCAAAAATCATAGCTGAGCGATATTTCTCAGGTGTTTTTTTGAGTGTAACAAGACGATGGTTCTTACAAACAAGCTCAACAGCAGGACCGTTTTTGATACCAATCAAAACACTGCCGTCTTCAATAGCCTTTGCACTGAATTTACCGATTTCGTCATTGTTACCAATCTGTGCAATAGCAACACCGATTGTGTAAAGCATAAGGGTTGTGCTTCTCTCAAAGAAAACAGGGTCCTTAAGATCCTCTTCAGATGCTCTCATATACTTTGTGAGTATATCTGTAAGGGCTGTAAATTTTTTGAGAAGGAAGCCGATATGTAAAAATCCTTTTGAGGGAATAGGTGTTACTGTGCCGTCAATAAGACCGTTGAATTTTTCACAGTCTGAGAAAGGCAGCTTAACATCACATACACCAACGCCCTGCTCCATACGGCATTTGCCGTTTTTGAAGTAAAGAGTAGCAGATGGACCGCCTTTAACCTCAAGGCCAATGGAAATAGGTTTTTGACCCTGAAGGAGCTCGGATGCTTCAGGAACAATCTCACAAAGATTTTCCAGAGTGCCGAGTATGGCATACATATTTATGTATGCGAGAGTTTTTGAATCCATTAAATTTTGCAAAACAAACATCCTCCTTTTAATTTCATCATAAGTCCATTATATTCTATCAAAATAATGGTGCAATGTCAACAAATAAAGTATTTTATTTAATACGCATTTTGTTCAAAACCGCCGTATTTTGTCAGAAATCAACATATCGAAAAATTTTGTCGGATTTTCAGGTTAAATGTGCATAAAATAAATGTTAATTTTTTGTTAAAGTTCCACACTATTTGTTAAATGAGCCGATTTTTTCTTGACAAATTAATATTGTATATTATAATTAAGGTGAACACAAATTCACCCCCAAGGAGGTATTATACTATGGACACAAGATTTGCTATCAGCGAGTATCATGATGCTGCTGCCATAAACAGACAGCTCGACGAACTCATCAAACAGCCCATTCACACAATTAAACCGGACGTTCTTAAAAAATACGAGGAAGAGTATTACGACAAGAAATGTGCCAAGAGCAAAGAAATGATTGCAGAAGCAAAGCAGGTTATTCCCGGCGGCGTTCAGCACAACCTTGCTTTTAACTATCCCTTCCCCCTTGTATTCACAAAGGCTGAGGGCATGAAGCTCTACGACGTTGACGGCAACGAGTATTTCGACTTCCTTCAGGCAGGTGGTCCTACAGTTCTCGGCTCCAACCCCAAGGTTGTCAGAGATCAGGTTATCGACCTTCTCAACACCTGCGGTCCTTCAACAGGTCTTTTCCACGAGTTTGAATACAAGCTGGCAAAGAAGATTTCCGACAGCGTTGAAACTGTAGATATGTTCCGTATGCAGGGTTCAGGTACTGAGGCTTGTATGACTGCTGTTCGTGTTGCACGTCTTGCAACCGGCAAAAAGAACATTATTAAAATGGGCGGCGCATACCACGGCTGGTCAGATCAGTTAGGCTACGGTATCCGTGTTCCCGGTTCAAAATTCACACAGGCAAGCGGTGTTCCGCTTTACCTCTTCAAGCACACACAGGAGTTCTTCCCCGGCGACCTTGACGACCTTGAGAGAAAGCTCCGTGCAAACCTTTTCCGTGGCGGTACAGCTGCTGTTTTCATTGAGCCTATCGGCCCCGAAAGCGGTACAACACCCGTTCCCTATGACTTCAACAAGGGCGTTGAAAGACTTTGCCGTAAATATGGTGCACTCCTTGTATTTGACGAGGTTGTTACAGGCTTCCGTATCGGTATGGCAGGTGCACAGGGCTACTACGGTGTTTCTCCTGACCTTACAATCTTCGGTAAAGTTATTGCCGGCGGTTATCCTGGCGCAGGCGGGGTAGGCGGTAAGAAGGAATATATGAAGTACCTTGGTGCAGGTCTTGATGATTCAGGTATGAAAATCAAAAAGGCATTCACAGGCGGTACAATGACTGCTAACCCCCTTTCATGCTGTGCAGGTTACTTCACACTTGAGGAAATCGACAAACAGAACGCTTGCCAGAAGGCAGGTCTTATGGGCGACAGACTCACAAAGGGTCTTCAGGAGCTTATTGTTAAGCACAACCTTCCCTTCGTTGCATGGAACGAAGGCTCTGTTTGCCACCTTGAAACAGTTGGTACAATGCACTACTCTATTGACTGGTGCAAGCCCTGGTCAATTCCCGGTGTTATTTCCGCTACAAGCGAAAGAAAGAAAGAAATGCAGTATATGGGTGCAGCTTACATGGCAGAGGGTCTTGTTACTCTTGCAGGCAGCCGTCTTTACACAAACGCTTGCTACACACCCGAACTCATTGACGAAGCTCTTGCAAGATTTGACAGAGTTTTCGAAAATGTTGCAGTTAAAGAATAATTACACCTAAAATAAAGCCACGGAAGAGTCCGTGGCTTTATTGGAAATTGAACCATATCAAACAAAGGGTGATAAATATGTTTTGTTCAGCCTGTGGGAATAAGGTTAAAGATACCGCTTCTTTTTGTGATAACTGCGGCGCGAAGATAGAGAATAAAGCTACAGAACCACAAATTCTCGCTGAGAATAATCCACAACAACAGGAACCAGCTCCACAACCTTCTGAGAAAAAGTCAAAAAAACCAAATAAAAAAGCAATAATTGTTATAGCTGCTGTTTTATTGGTTATTCTTATTCCTTTATTAATTAACGGCTCTAACAATTATGTTGTTATTTGTAGCGATTGTGGAAACATTGAGGCAGATTGGACAGGAAGAGACCATAACTTCTCCGTTTGTTGGGATTGTTTTTTTAATGCAGATGAAGGTAAAGAGCCTCCTTTGTATCACCAGTTTTCTTTAACCTATGATAATGAATCCGGAGCATGTATGTGCTCCGCGATACTGCCCGAGGAAACATTTACCATTTATTCCTCTATCAGATTGTATGTATATGAAGAAAAGTACGACTCTATTTCAGATATATATTATTATGAAATAGTTTCTCCTGATGACAATAACACTACAATAGATGTAGAAATCCTTCCAAAGGAAAGGTACAATTTCGAAAAAATACTTGCAGATGACTACGAAAAAAGGTTAGGTCAATATACATTCGACAGAAGAACCGGAAGAACAGCTTGCGGATATCCTATGAATGTTTTTTATCATACAACAGAGGATGGTACTCCATACTTTGAATTCCAAATGTACAGTGAAGAGTATTTTTATACTTTTACAGTTCACGCAGATACCGATGAAGCGTTAGATATACTTTATAATAACCTCAACAATCTACCTATAGAGTAATTGATGATTAATTACACGCTTTTAGCAAGTTCGCAACAATATATTGCAATAAAAAAGGAGTTATTATGGATATTTTAGAAGCAAAAAATATAGTTATAAAAGCCGGTCACGAGCTTTTAAAAGCAGGACTTATTGTTCGTACATGGGGTAACATCAGCTGCCGTATTGATGACAAAAGCTTTGTTATCACACCCAGCGGCAAGGCTTATGATACACTCACACCCGACGATATTGTTCTGGTAAACATAAGTGACCTCAGTTATGACGGCGATGTTAAGCCCTCTTCAGAAAAGGGTATTCACGCATCCTGCTACGAGCTTCGTCCCGATACCAATTTTGTTATTCACACACATCAGAAGAATGCTTCTGTAGTAAGTACTCTTGGTATTGATATTAACCGTGTTACAGGCGCAAATGCAGAAATAATAGGCAAGGATGTTCCCTGTGCCAGCTACGGTCTGCCCGGTCAGCCCAAGCTCCGCGAGGGTGTTATCGGCGCTATCAAGCGTTCAGACTCAAAGGCTGTTATTATGAAGCACCACGGTGCTGTTTGTATGGGAGCAAGCTATGAGGATGCTTTTGCAGTTGCAAATGCACTTGAGGATGTTTGTGAACAGTTTATAATTGACCGCTGCTGCGATATTTCAGGCAAAGCGGTTGAAACCTTCTCCGGTGTTGTTGACTACGTTACAGATGTTATCAAATCCGGTGACAAATACATGGCAGTTAAAGAGTTTGCACCCTGCAACAGCTCAAGAAAGGGTGATTTCCTCTTTATTGGCGAGGACGGCAAGCGCGCTGCAATAATCGACCTTAAGAGCGGTGCTCAGGTAGGCGGCGGCGATATTCCGGACAGTGCAGATATGCACTGGGCTATCTACAAAAAGAGAAAGGATGTTAACTACATCCGCCACACCAAGGAGGAAAATGTTGTTGCCATGTCAAGAAAAGGCAAAACAATGAAGCCCTTCCTTGATGACCTTGCACAGCTTTGCGGTCCTGCAATCAAAACTGCTGTGTTCAGCCCTGACAACACACTTAAAACAAGCAAAAGAGTTGCAAAGGCTCTCGGCAAGAATAACGCCGTACTCATTAAAGACAACGGTGCTGTTTGCGTTGCAGGTAACGAATACGATGCCGAAGCTGTTGAGCTTGTTATGGAAAAGGGATGCAAAACTGCAGTTGGCGCAGAGCTTTATGCAGGAGTTAAGCCCATCGGCGTATTTGACGCAAACCTTATGAGAATAGTTTACAAATTAAAGTATTCTAAAAAAGCAGGTAAATAAAGATTTAGTACGGAATTTCCGAAAGCTCAGCTTTACGCTGAATCCTGATTTCCGATTCCCGATACAGAACTAAAATTGGGGGTTTACAAATCTGATTTCTTGTGATATAATACTCAAGCCTTATGACTCGGAGTGCGGAGTAAGCTCCCAAGGAGCACTCACCTACCGTTATCTGGGTTGTTTGGGAATAATATAATGAGGTGAAAAAAATGACACAGGCAGAAAAGCAGGCAATTATTGCAGAATATGCTACACACGAGGGCGACACAGGTTCTCCCGAGGTTCAGATCGCTGTTCTCACAAAGAGAATCAACGACCTCAACGCACATCTTAAAAACAATATGAAGGACCACCACTCACGTCGCGGTCTTCTTAAAATGGTAGGTCACAGAAGAAACCTTCTTGCATACCTTCAGAAGACTGATATTGAGCGTTACCGTTCAATCATTGCACGTCTTGGTCTTCGTAAATAATTGCTCAATTCGGGACAAACGGGCAACCGTTTGTCCCGTTAGCCGTTTTTAAAAACGGTTTTTTAAAGAATTTTTTTGTAATTAATCCGCTGAATAATGATTTAGCGATAAAGAAAAGTGCAAAATATTTTTGTGTTTTTCTTTGTTGCTAATCCTTAGGAAGCGGAAATAAATAAAAAGAGGTAAAAAGTATGTTTTTCAAAGATTTCAAAACATTTGAAACAGAAGTTGCCGGCAGAAGGTTGGTTATTGAAACCGGCAAAATGGCACAGCTTGCAAACGGTGCTTGTATTGTTCGCTATGGCGAAACAGAAGTTCTTTGTACAGCTACAATGGCTCCTAAGCCCCGCGAAGGCGTTGATTTCTTCCCCCTTTCAGTTGACTTTGAGGAAAAGCTTTACGCAGTAGGCAGAATTCCCGGTTCATTCCAGCGCCGTGAGGGTAAGGCATCTGAAAAGGCTGTTCTTACATCACGTGTTATTGACAGACCCATCCGTCCACTCTTCCCCAAGGATATGAGAAACGATGTTTCTGTTGTTGCAACCGTTATGTCTGTTGACCCCGATTGCTCACCTGAAATTGCTGCACTCTGGGGTGTTTCTACAGCAATTGCTATTTCTGACATCCCCTGGGATGGTCCCGTATCAAGCGTTTCACTTGGTCTTGTTGACGGCGAATATGTAATCAACCCCACCCTTGAGCAGAGAGGCAAAACAGAAATGACTGTTACCGTTGCTTCAACTGACAGCCTTGTTGCTATGATTGAAGCAGGCGCAAACGAAATCTCCAATGAGGTTATGTTTGACGGTATTATGTTCGCTCACGAGGAGAACAAAAAGATTGTTGAATTCATCAAGTCAATTGTTGCCGAAATCGGTAAAGAGAAGGTTGCTTTTGAATCAAACGATCCCTCCGAGGAGCTTTATGAGGCTATCAAGGCATTTGCTATTGATGATGTTAAGGCTGCTCTTGACACAGACGACAAGAGAATCCGCGATGAAAGACTCAAGCCCATCTACGATGCAGTTCATGCAGAGTTCGATGAGAAATTTGCTGACGAGGCAGATAAAATCGAGGATTGCCTTTACAAGCTCCAGAAATTTATTGTTCGTCGTTGGCTCCTTGACGAGGGCAAGCGTGTAGACGGCCGCGGTATTGATGAAATCCGTCCTCTTAACGCAGAAATTGACCTTCTTTCAAGAGTACACGGCTCAGGTATGTTCACTCGCGGTCAGACCCAGGTTCTTTCAATTACAACACTTGGTACTGCACGTGATGCACAGATGCTTGACGGTATCGACGAGGATGTTGAAAAAAGATATATCCACCACTACAACTTCCCCTCATACTCAGTTGGCGAAACAAAGCCCTCACGCGGTCCCGGCAGACGTGAAATCGGTCACGGTGCACTTGCAGAGAGAGCACTTCTTCCCGTTATCCCCTCAATGGAGGAGTTCCCCTACACAATCCGTGTGGTTTCTGAGGTTCTTTCTTCAAACGGTTCAACATCACAGGGTTCAGTTTGCGGCTCCACACTTTCACTTATGGCTGCCGGTGTTCCCATCAAGGCTCCCGTTGCAGGTATTTCTTGCGGTCTTATTTCTGAGGGTGACCGCTTTATGACAATGGTTGATATCCAGGGTCTTGAAGATTTCTTCGGCGATATGGACTTTAAGGTAGCAGGTCCAAAGAACGGTATCACAGCTATCCAGATGGACCTTAAGGTTCACGGTCTTACTCCCGAAATTATTAAAGAAGCTTTCGAGAAAACATACAAAGCTCGTATGTACATTCTTGATGAAATTATGAACCCCGTTATTTCCGAACCCAGAAAAGAGCTTTCTGCATATGCTCCCAAGCTCCTTACAACAAAGATTGACGTTGAAAAAATCGGCGATGTTATCGGTAAGCAGGGTAAGGTTATTCAGAAAATCTGTGCTGAATGCAACTGTAAGGTTGATGTTGAAGAGGACGGAACAATCTTTGTTACCGCTATTGACATTGACGATGCAAACCGCGCACTTGACATCATCAACACTATCGCAAATGACCCCGAAATCGGTGCTATTTACAACGGTGTTGTTACAAGACTTATGTCTTTCGGTGCTTTCGTTGAGATTGCTCCCGGCAAGGAAGGTCTTGTTCATATTTCCAAGCTTGATGTTAAGAGAACAGAAAAGGTTGAGGATTGCGTAAATGTAGGCGACCAGATTATGGTTAAGGTTACCGAAATTGACGATCAGGGCAGAATTAACCTCTCCCGTCGCGATGCTCTCATTGAAGTTGAAGGACTTGTTCCCGAAAACGATGACGAGCCCGAAAGAGAGCGCCGCCCCAGAAGAAACTTCAACAGAGGCAAAAGAGACTAATTAAATAATTTGCACCGCAAGGCAATCGCCTTGCGGTGTATTTTTATTGACAAAATATTATAATATATTGTAGAATATAATCATAAAATAATCAAAGGAGGATTATTTATGGAAATTTTATTGATAATTATAGCTTTACTTCTGGCTCTTGTTATTGCCAACGTGCGAATTGTTCCTCAGGCACACGAGTACGTTATCGAATTTTTAGGCAAATACAGCCGCACATGGGGTGCAGGTATTCATGTTAAAATCCCTGTAATTGAGCGAATTTCTAAAAAAATCACTCTTAAAGAGCAGGTTATTGACTCCCCTCCCCAGCCCGTTATTACAAAAGATAACGTAACAATGCAGATTGATACTGTTGTATTCTTCAAGATTTTTGATGCAAAGCTTTATTCATACGGTGTTGTTAATCCCATTAACGCTTTAGAGAATCTTACAGCAACAACTCTTCGTAACATCGTTGGTGAATTGGAGCTTGACTCCACCCTCACCTCCCGTGATACCATCAATGGCAAAATGACATCCATTCTTGATGATGCAACTGACCAGTGGGGTATTAAGGTTACTCGAGTTGAGCTTAAGAATATTATTCCCCCCAAGGAAATTCAGCAGGCTATGGAAAAGCAGATGAAGGCTGAGCGTGACCGCCGTGAAACCTTACTGCAGGCAGAGGGTCACAAGGCTGCCGCCATTACCCGTGCCGAGGGTGACAAGCAGGCTATGGTTCTTGCCGCTGAGGGTGAACGTGATGCTCGTATTGCCCGTGCTGAAGGTGAAGCAAAGGCACTTCTTCTTGCAAAGCAGGCAGAGGCTGACGGTATCCGCGCTATTGCAGATGCCAACCCCACAGAGGCTGTTATTGAGCTCAAGCGTTATGAGGCTCTTGTTAGAATGGCAAACGGCCAGGCAGCAAAAATTATTGTTCCCACAGATGTTGTTGAAGCAACTAAAAAGGATGTAATGTTCAGCGAAGCAACAGGTCTGGGCGACTCCACAGAGCAAGGCAAGCCTGCTCCCAAAAAGCCTAAAAAAGCAGACCCGTGCTGTGATTAATCCCTCAGTTAACTGAGCTTGCTTTAACAAATTGATTAGCAAGCTGAATATTATTAAATCAAAATTGGTCTGACTCTCTACAAAAGGGAATCAGACCAATTTTTTATTCGTCAATTGAATTATTCTTTGAATCAATGGGAATTATATCACAGACGGATATGTACATTTCTTCGGTATCAATTTGTGCTTGTTTCAGTATTTCAATTCTTTTTATGTGGTTAGGCTCATTTATTGCATCTGTAACAGCATTGAATAAATGATAGTACATCTTCTTGTAAATATTCATACTCGCTCCCCCCTTGATATCGGTAGTATTTTATCCTACTTTGTGCGAAAAGTCAATACTTGGTAAGAACAAGTGTTATTATTGCTTTGAGGTGAATAATATGAAACCCTTAAAAGAAAAGATAAGTATTACCGTTGATGCAGATGTATTGGAAAAGCTTCGCACTTTAGCCGAAGAGGATGACCGCTCTTTATCGCAATACATCAATATTGTTTTAAAACAGTATATCGAAAAAAATTAAAAAGCTATTAAATTACAATGAGGAATTACGGGCGCTTGCTCCCGTAATTCCTCACTTTTCATTCATCATTTAAAAAAGCACATTTTATTCTTTTTTACACATTATTATTCTTTACTCTCTCCATAAAATCAGAGCAGGCGGGAACTACAAACTTAATTCCCTTTTCCACAACCTCAAAGGTGGCTTCCTTTGCAAAACGAACCTCGCCGTCCACATTGACCGCCCCCTCCTCTTCGCAAGAGATGGTAACCTTTTTTCCTCTTTTATACACTGTTCTGTCCCAGGTAAGGTGTTCGCCCTTTTTGTATTTGCCTATAAGTGGCAAAAGACCTATTCTGGTGCAGTCAAACTTAACAACCACGAAATCCAGAAGACCGTCGTATGTAAGCGCCTTTGGTGCGGCAAAGTAGCCACCGCCATACCAGCGTGAGTTTGCTCCTACGCAAAAGAGAATATCTGTTGTAAATGGCTCGTCATCGTCTATTTTTACAGTATACCTTTTGCGCATTTTACCAAGGAACTGTAAAAGAACCGCTATTGTATATGCCGCATCGCCTTTTACAAACGGCCATTTTTTTACCATTGCCTGACGGGCACATACCTCAGCATCAAGACCCATAGAGCATTGGTTAATGGCATATTCATCACCGCACTTTATAAGGTCAAAGTCCATAACTGTGCCGTTAATGTGGTCCTTGACATCGCGCAAATCCTTTTTGTTGCCGAAAATACGTATAAAGTCATTACCGCTGCCCAAGGGGAACGCGGCAACCTCTGCATTTTCCTTACAGGCACAGGCATTCACAATCTCCCACAGAGTACCGTCACCGCCACAGGCATAAACTCTTATATGATCGCCTTTATCAACCAGGGCTTTGGCATAGTTGTAGCCGTCCCCGGGACCCTCCGTTACATGGATTTCATAATCAGTTATGCCCATTTCCGCCATTGCATCAACAATACCTGATGCACAGCGCTCATGTGAAATTCCTTTTCCGCAATTTGGGTTAATAATAAAAAGATGCTTCATAATTTTACCTCACAGGTAATTATTTAAAATACATATACAACCGACATTTTATCATACCGTTGTAAAGCTTTCTTTGTTTGTCTGCCTTTCTGCCGAAGCAGTTTTCAAATTCCTCATCAGGGGTTATAACATAATAGCTCCAGCCGTGCTGTCTGTCAAAGACCTTTCCCATCTGTCGGTAGATATCCTCTGCCTCCTGCAGGTCAAGAAGTCTTTCGCCGTAGGGCGGATTGCAAATCACAGTACCGCGCTCGCTATATTTTTTAAATTCTCTGATATCCTTCTTTTCAAAATGCAATTTTTTACCGATAGGCAGTCTGGACGCATTTTCCACAGCAATTTTAATTGCCTGTGGGTCAATATCCGAACCGTAACCCACAAAATCGGTATCCACCTTTTCAAGGCTTCTTGCCCTTTCTATTTCTTCCTTCCATATGTTTTTAGGTAAAACATCAAACCTCTCCGCCGCAAAATGGCGGTTAAGGCCCGGTGCAATGTTGTGTGCATAAAGAGCGCCCTCAATAAGCAGGGTTCCGCTGCCGCACATGGGGTCATACAGGGTGTGATAATGGCGAACCTTTGCCAGCGCACACAGTGATGCCGCCAGAGTTTCCTTAATGGGAGCACCGTTTTGCGACAGCCTGTAGCCTCTTTTGTGAAGACCTGCACCTGTGGTATCAATAAGGAGTGTCGCCTTATCATTCATAATTGAAAACTGTATCTGGTGCACAGGCCCCGTTTCGGTAAACCAGCTGACACCGTACTTTGCTTTAAGCCTTTCAACAACCGCCTTTTTAATAATTGCCTGGCAATCGCTGACGCTGAAAAGCTTTGACTTTAAGGAATAACCCTTAACAGGGAATGCATCCTCCCTGCCGATCCATTGCTCCCAAGGCAGGTTTTTAACACCCTGGAAAAGCTCCTCAAAGGTTGTTGCTTCAAAGGAGCCCATAAGTATCTGCACCCTTTCCGCAAAATGGGAACAGATATTTACCCTTGCAAGCATATTTTCATCACCGGAAAAAAGCACTCTGCCGTTTTCCGCAGCCACATTCTCTGCCCCTAAAAAGCGGAGTTCATCTGCAATAAGTCCCTCAACACCCAAAAGGCAGGGAATACAAAAATCAATTTTCATAGTTTTCCTCGTGTTTTTCGCCGGCGTTCTCCATAGTAAAGTAGAAGGCTACGCCATTTTCTTTATTCTCAAAGCCACAGTCACATCCGTGGTTATCAACAATAGATTTTACAATAGACAGTCCCAGACCAAACCTGCCCTCCTTACGGGAGTGCGCCTTGTCCGCTCTGTAAAAGGATGTAAAAATGCTGTCCTTATCCTTTTCACTGATAAAGCTGCCTGTATTGAAAACCTCTACCCTTGTGTAGGCTCCCGCATCTGCTACGCTGATTTCAATAAGCATTTCACCCTTTACGTGACTGCAGGCATTAAGAAAGATATTTGAAAGAACCCTTGTCATTTGCTTGCGGTCTGCAAAGACAGTTGCCCGACATCCGTCATACCTTACGGTGATGCCCTTTTCCACAATAATGGGATTAACAGATTTAAGAAAATCTCTTACATATTCATCAACATAAATAATTTCTTTTTCAGGTGCCTTGCGACCTGAGGTATACAGGGATTGCTCCAGCATTGACAAAACAAGCTCGTTCATTTTGTCTGCCTCGCCCATTATAATATCGCTGTACTCGCTTAAGGTGTCATTTCCGTCACCCGAGTTCATACGCAGACCCTCTGCATAGCCACGTATAATGGCAATGGGGGTTTTCAGCTCGTGTGATGCGGCAGAAACAAACTCCTGCCTCATCCGTTCAAGCTGACGCTCCTTTTCAATATCCTGCTCCAACTGCTCATTTTTTACTCTGAGCTCTGTCAGGGCATTGTCAAGAGAGTCCGAAACCTTGTTTATATTTTTTGCCAGAGTGCCGATTTCGTCATAACGCTCAATATCCGTTTTCTTGGAGAAATCAAGGCTTGCTATCCTCTCCATAACCTCATTCATCTGTATAAAGGGCTTGGAAAAACGGCGTGAATAGTCAAAAATAAACACAAGCGCAAGCGCAAGGGTCAGAACTGCAATGGAGGTTGTAACCTTAACCGCAAGAGCAGCGTTTTCCTCAATGGGATTTTTCTCAGTGAAAATTTCTATATGATAACCGTTAGCAAAATCCTTACCATAAAGGATATATTGGGTGGTACTGCCGTCGGCCTCAACCACGTTAAAGTAACTGCCGTCCCTGTTTTCCTTACGGCTGACAATATTCAGCCTGTTACCGGAAACGAAGGAGCCTCCGCCCTCATATAAAAGATTGTCAACGGAATCATAAAGGTCAATACTGACATCCTCCGTAAGCTCATATTCCGACAGAACGTAAAAGTAGTTTTCGCCTGCACGCTCTGCCTCCTCCGCAATGTCTTCAAGGGAACGCTCCACATTGCGTATATAAACCTTTTCCAGAAGCTGTGAGTTAATGATTGATATGCCCACAAGGCAAGCCGCAATTATGGCGCCAACCTCAAGGAAAAACCTTGCTCTGAAGCCGATTTTACGTGCCTTCACTACACTCACCACTCCTTTGGAAAAAATTTGTGAATTTTAATTCTTTTCTATTTTGTATCCTGTTCCGTAAACAGTTATCAGGTGCTTGGTTGCCCAATCGCCCAATTTGGTGCGTATTCGCGCCATATGAGAGTCAACCGTGCGGATATCACCCACATATTCATCCCCCCAGATTTCATCCAGAAGCTGCTCGCGGGTATAAACCCTGCCTACGGAAACACTCAATTTTCTTAAAATTTTGAACTCCTTGTAGGTCAGTTCAATACTTTTGTCACCCAACAGGACTGTGTGTGCAGTCAGATCCATAGTAAATCCATCGATGGAAATGATGTTTTCAGTCTCCTTTTTGGGAATTGGTGCGGCACCCTTTTGCAAAAGCGTATCAATACGGCGCATAAGTACCACCAGGGAAAATGGTTTTGTAACATAGTCATCTGCACCGCTTTCAAAGCCCATTATCTGGTCAAAATCCTGAGAACGTGCGGATACAAGGATAATAGGTATACCGCTACTTTCACGGATTTTACGGCAAACCTGCCAACCGTCAATTTCGGGCATCATAATATCAAGCAATGCCAAAGCCGTATCGGGATTGTTCTTAAAAAGCCTGAGGGCCTGCGCGCCGTCCTCTGCCTCAAGTACAGTATGACCTGCCTTAACAAGGCAGTCCCCTATAAGTTTTCTGATAAGCTGCTCATCGTCAGCTACAAGTATTTTAGCCATTAAAACGTCTCCTGATAATTTCTTATTTTTAGACATTATTGAACGGGCATACCTTCATACAGATTCCGCAGACAGCACCTCTGCCGATGTGCTGAAACTGCTTCTTCATATACTCACTGCATACCGCAGGGCTAAACATTTCTTCTCTCCTTATGCCGGGCTCAAACTCTTTGCCGAGAATAGCTCCCGACGGACACGCCTTAACGCATCTGTCGCAACCCTTGCATAAATTCTCCTTCAATTCACCGTCGCCTTCCAAGGGGCAGTCGGTGAACAATGTACCCAGACGTACACGGGTACCGTATTTTTTGTGTATAAACAGACTGTTTTTGCCAATCCCTCCAAGGCCTGCCTTGCGCGCCGCCTCCTTGTGAGAGTACCTGCCGTTAAATGGAGTACCGGGCATACTCTGGGATGATGCCACGGTGATGTAGCGATACCCTTTGCCGCTTAAGTATAAGCCCAGCTCCAGAAGCACCCTGTCTATAAACGCATTTACTGTCCTGTAATGGTTAAAGTATGTAGGTGTAGGCTTATCGGTAATTTCATCAACAATAGCATCGGACAGTCTTATAACTATGCTGACGGCATACTTCAGGTCCCCTGTGTCGCTGTTATCGATACAGGAAAAGCCAACATCCGTTACACCCTTTGAGAGTAAAAATTCTTTAATTTCACCTTCAAGCATTTTGTACCCTCATTTTCTCCATACAGGTAAGGACCAGCTCATTAAGCCTGCGGCATTGAAGATAATGCTCCCTGTAATTATCCATATCCTCAATAAACCTTACGGCACTCAATGCCTCATTGCCCATATGGTACTTTTTATCAATATCGGGTACAAGAACTGTGCTTGCCCCGTTATTGTCATACAAACAAATGTTATCTGTCTGGGATATACTGCCAATAGTAACAGTACCCAAATCCCCCATTATCTGCGAAACTCCTCGGCTTTGCCCAACCTTTGAGTATGTTATTGTAACAAGAGCCTCACCGTACCTGAATATTGCAGAACCGCTACCGTCCGCCCCTGTTGAAAGGAAGCTCTGACAAGGTATAATTTCCTCAGGCTCACCAAATATATCAACTACAGGGTAAACGCAATAAATACCCAAATCATTAAGGGCACCCGTTTTCATATCGGGGTTAAAAATGTTGGGATTTTCACCCCTCATTAACGCAGGGTATTTTGATGACAGCTGTGAAAAGTCAATATTAGCACTGCGTACCTTACCGATTTTCCCTACTGCATCCTTTAAAACTGCCCTTGCAGGTGAATGCATATACATTATTGCCTCAAAATACACAAGGCCGTTTTTATCTGCAAGGAGGGAAAGCTCACGGAATTCTGCTGCAGTTACCGTAACAGGCTTTTCACATATAACGTGCTTGTTATTTTCCAACAGAGCCTTGCATTGCTCATAGTGGCACACGTTGGGGCTTGCCACATACACCAAATCGGTATCTGATTCCAGCAATGATGAAAAGCTCTCAAAAAAGCGTTGCGCACCTGTTTCACTGGCAAACTCCCTGCCCCTTTGCTGAGAACGGGAGTACACTCCGTCAAGCACCAGTTGGTTATGAAGTGATGCCCCTTCAATAAAAGACCGTGTTATCCAGGATGTTCCGATTACGGAATACTTTAACACAACTATCACTCCTTACCACACAGTTATACATATTGATTATACTATTTATACTATATAATTGCAAGATAAATAATATATGTCCTGTTGCATAACAGACACTATTATGGTATATTTTTATTATAGATTTTTTAAAGGTGAAGTATATGAAAAGATTTTTATGCATCTGCATTGTTATTTGTGCCACCCTTACTCTGTTGGGTTGCGGTTTAAAAAGCAACAAAGCCACACAAGCTCCCACACAGGCACTTACCACAATAATATACACGCCGTCTGCCGAGGCAGCTCAGCCTGTTACAGATTCTTACGTGCAGAGCCCTGTTTATACCGAACAGCCTTTACAGAGCGACCCTTCACAGATTATAACAGAAACTATATCAGATTCCCAATCGTTGCCCGACCCTGCACCCGTACCCTCCGCCTCTGTGCAGGAAAGCACCACTATGGGGAAAACAGGCGATATGGCTTTTTCCGACGACCCTGACAATAAATTTATTGCCTCGGTATCTGCCAAATACGGAGTAAGCACGGACAAACTGGTTGTCCTTTACACCGTACCCGACAACAACTCCAACATTGTTCTGGAGTTTGACGGCAGCAAGGACAGCAACGGCAGACCGGTGAGAAATACGGACACTCTTGTTGCCATATACTCCATAGACCTTGCACTCAACAGCAAATGCGCAAGCAAGGATTCTTCAAGGAACGAGTACCCTTACGGTGAAATGATGGTTATGTTTATGACAACCACAAAATACATTATGCCGGAATTTCAAGAGGAGCTAAACGGATAATAGAAGTAAAAAACGGTTCACTTGCTTTTACGCAGTGAACCGATTTTTTATAGCATATCCTCTGTGCCGAAATTTTCAAGGGGAAGAAAAACCTTTTCCCCTGTTTTCTGGCTTTTATATATTGCAAGTATAACCTCAACAGCCCGTTTACCTGCACTAAGGTCAACATAAGGAGGTCTGTTTTCCTTTACGGCATTAACAAAATCCATAAAAAGGCTTGTGTGACCGTTGCCGTAAACATTCATTGCCTTTTCCTCTATTTCACGGCGGTCATTGTCTGCCGCCTCCTCGTCTTTAAAACGCCACACATCAATAGTGGAGGCATTCATTCCGCCCAGGCGCACCATACCATCCTCGCCGAATATGCAAAGTGTCTGCTCCAGATCCTCAACAGTGTTTACCGTGCCTTCAATTGTTGCAACGGCACCGTTTTTAAAGGACAACACCGCAACACCTACATCCTCTGCCTGGTTATATGGATGCTGACTGTTTCGCACCTGACCGTAAACCGACTCTACCTCATCACCCATTAACCACCTGAGCAGGTCTATACCGTGAACACATTGGTTCATAAGGGTTCCTCCGTCGGTCAGCCATTTACCGCGCCAATCCGCACTTTCGTAATAATCCTTATTGCGGCACCAGCGTATGCTTATGCTGCCGTGGGAGAGCTTGCCGAACCGACCTTTATCAACTGCATTTTTCAGCTCCTGAACGGCAATATTAAACCTGTTCTGGTGACAAACCCCTGCAATAACCCCGTTTTTCTCAACGGCATCAATTACTGCATTTGCTTGCGACATACTCATTGCCACAGGCTTTTCCACCAGGAAATTCACTTTACTAAGGGCACAGCAGAGGGCAATTTCACCATGGGTCCCGCTGACAGTAGCAATTGAAACAAAGTCAACCTGCTCTTTTTCAATAAGCTCCCTGTAGTCCCCGTAAATCCTTGCCCCGTCAAGACCCATATCATCACGAAACTGATGTGCCTTGGGTACATCAATATCACACAAGGCAACAACCTCAATATTGTTTGCTTTAGCGGCTAAAATATGGTGCTTTGCAACCCTGCCACAGCCAATAAGAGCATATTTCACACAATCACATCCGTAAACAAAATCAGAATTTTCTCCAAACCATTTTATCTACAACGCCTGTGTAGCTCTGAATAAGTTTTACAACCTTTGTAGAAACATTTTCCTCAACATAGTCAGGTACGGGTATGCCGTAATCTCCGTCCTCGTTCATTGAAACTGCTGTTTCAACTGCCTGAACAAGTGACTTTTCGTCGATACCTGCCAGCACAAAGCAAGCCTTGTCCAACGCCTCGGGGCGCTCTGTGCTTGTTCTGATGCAAACCGCAGGGAACGGTCTGCCCACCGATGTGAAAAAGCTTGACTCCTCCGGGAGAGTGCCGCTGTCAGATATAACCGCAAAGGCATTCATCTGCAAATTGTTATAATCGTGGAAGCCCAGAGGCTCGTGACGGATTACCCTCTCATCAAGCTGAAAACCGCTTTGCTCAAGACGGTTCCTTGAACGGGGATGACAGGAATAGAGAATGGGCATATCGTACTTCTGCGCAATTGTGTTAACTGCATTGAAAAGTGAAAGGAAGTTCTTTTCTGTATCAATATTCTCTTCTCTGTGTGCAGAGAGGAGAATATATTTTTTCTTTTCAAGGCCCAGCTTTGTGAGAATGTCGGACCTTTCAATATCAGAAAGGTTGTTGTGAAGAACCTCTGCCATAGGTGAGCCTGTTACATAAACACGCTCCTTAGGTAAACCACATTCGTGAAGATATTTTCTGGCGTGTTCGCTGTATGCCAAGTTTACGTCAGAAATAATGTCAACAATACGGCGGTTTGTTTCCTCAGGCAGACACTCATCCTTACAGCGGTTACCTGCCTCCATATGGAAAATGGGGATATGAAGTCTTTTAGCCGCAATTGCGGAAAGGCAGGAGTTGGTGTCACCGAGAATAAGGAGTGCATCGGGCTTAATCTGTGCCATAAGCTTGTAGGAGCAGTTAATGATGTTACCAACGGTAGCGCCCAGATCATCGCCCACTGCATCCATATAAACCTCAGGTGCATCAAGCTTTAAATCCTTAAAGAATACCCCGTTAAGGTTGTAATCGTAATTCTGCCCTGTGTGAGCAAGCACACAATCAAAATACTTGCGGCACTTATTAATTACCGCACCAAGACGGATAATCTCGGGACGTGTACCCACAATTATCAGCAATTTTAATTTGCCGTTGTTTTTAAAAGAAACATCTGAATAGTCCAATTTAATATCCATTATAAAAATCCCTTCTATAGAAAAGAATTATTCTACTAACTCAAAGAATGTATCGGGCCTGTCAGGGTCAAACTGCTCGTTTGCCCACATAACCGTAACCAAATCCTCTGTGTCGGAAAGGTTGATAATGTTATGGGTGTAACCCGGAAGCATATGAACTGCCTCTATCTTATCACCATTGACTTCAAAATTCAGAACCTCATCCGAACCGATTTTTCGTTGCTGGATAAGACCCTTGCCTGACACAACAATAAAGAACTCCCACTTTGTGTTGTGCCAATGCTGACCCTTTGTAATGCCGGGTTTTGAAATATTCACGCTAACCTGACCGCACTTTTCGCTTTTTAAAAGCTCCGTAAAGCTGCCGCGGGGGTCAACATTCATCTTCAACGGGAAGGCTGCCTTTTCCTTCGGGAGGTATGAAAGGTATGTTGAGTACAGCTTTTTAGCAAATGAGTTATAAGGAATTTCCGGCATAACAAGTGTTTCCGGCTGAGCTTTAAAGCTATTGAGCAAATCAACAATTTCGCCAAGAGTTACATTGTGCGTTACCGGACAGTAGCAAAAGCTTCCGTCTGCCTTATCAACTATGTTAAGCCCGTCATACTCACAACGACAAGCCTTGCCCTTTAAAATTTTGAACATTTCGTCAACAAGGTCGTCGATATAAAGGAGTGTCAGTTCAATTGCCCTGTCATTCACCTGAATGGGCAAATCATTTGCAATATTGTTGCAGAAGGTTGCAACAGCGCTGTTGTAATTTGGCCTGCACCACTTGCCGAAAAGATTGGGAAAGCGGTAAACATACACAGGTGCGCCTGCTTCCTCACTGTAGCGGAAGAACAAATCCTCCCCTGCTTTTTTGCTCTTACCGTAGTCGCCCTCTGCATATCTGCCAACAAGGGTTGCCTGAAGGGAGCTGGAAAGCATTATGGGGCAAGTGTTGTTATGCTTTTTGAGTGTGTCAAGAAGCGTCGATGCAAAGCCGAAGTTGCCCTTCATAAAATCCTCGGGATTTTCGGGGCGGTTTACACCTGCAAGGTTAAAAACAAAATCTGCCTCTTTACAATATGTATCAAGGAGCGCAGGATCTGTATCAATATCGAACTCGAAAATTTCAATATCAGAAGCTATTCCCCTTGTTTTGTCCTTGCCGTCTTTAACATTTCTGAGTGCGGCGCAAAGATTTTTGCCTACAAAGCCCTTTGCACCTGTTACGAGAATTTTCATAAATTATTTCTCCCAAGCAGCAATTTCATCTCTGATGTACTGAAGTGAAAGGAGCTTTTCCTTAACCTGCTCAACATTGACAAGCTCTGTGTTGTTAGAATTAAATTCACTGAGCTTTACACGCTCAGTATCGCCCTCTTTGAAATATTTGTCATAGTTAAGTCCGCGCTTGTCGCTGGGCACGCGGTAAAAGTCGCCCATATCAATAGCATTTGCACACTCCTCGTTAGTAAGGAGTGTTTCATACATTTTTTCACCGTGACGGATGCCGATAACCTTAATTTCAGTTTCGGGATTGAAAAGCTCCGTAACTGCCTTTGCAAGTGTTTCGATTGTACAGGCAGGTGCCTTCTGTACAAGAATATCACCTGAAACACCGTTCTCAAAGGCAAACAGAACAAGGTCAACTGCCTCATCAAGGGACATAATAAAGCGTGTCATTGAGGGCTCAGTTATTGTAATGGGCTTGCCCTGCTTAATCTGGTCAATCCACAGAGGAATAACAGAACCGCGAGAGCACATAACATTGCCGTATCGGGTGCAGCAGATTTTAGTTTTATCCGGGTCTACTGTTCTGCTTTTTGCAACAATAACCTTTTCCATCATAGCCTTTGATGTACCCATTGCATTTACAGGGTATGCCGCCTTGTCGGTTGAAAGACAGATACAGCTTTTAACCCCTGCATCAATTGCAGCAGTAAGCACATTTTCTGTACCGATAACATTTGTCTTAACTGCCTCAATGGGGAAAAACTCACAGGAAGGAACCTGCTTGAGTGCAGCAGCATGGAAAATATAGTCAACACCGTGCATTGCATTCTTCACAGATGCAAGGTCGCGCACATCACCGATAAAGAATTTGATTTTCTCGGCAACCTCGGGCATTTTTGCCTGGAACTCATGGCGCATATCATCCTGCTTTTTCTCATCGCGGGAGAGAACACGGATTTCGCCGATATCGGTATCAAGGAATCTGTTAAGCACCGCATTACCGAACGAACCTGTACCGCCTGTAATCATAAGTGTTTTGCCTTTGAATAATGACATATTTATACCTCCGGAAAATAAATACTTAAAATCTGAATTGACAAGGAATTTTATCTGGTTTTTTACTGTATTTTACCTTTTTTCAAAACATCCCTTGCCAAATGAGTCAGCTCATCCAACTCCTTCATTCTGAAAACCTTTGCTCCTGCAAAGTAAATAACAATACCTGCAAAAATCTGTAAAATGACCTTCAGATATATATTCACAGTCAAGCTGTTCATGGCATAAACCGCTCCGAACATTGTACCCGATAAAATAAATTTGGGCAAGACATCTGTTATCTGCTCCTTTATTTTATAGCCGATATGCTTTTTGCCGGGATACATATTAACAAAAATTGCAATGAAGTTTGAAACAACCTCTGAAAATGCAATAAGCCATATACCCTTATTAAGTAAAATAGCAAAGCCTAAAAGAACAACACCTATAACCTTTCTTATTATATCAAGAACTAAATACTCTGTCGCCTTACCTGATGCCTTCAAGTACTGTAAGCTGGACATTCCGATAGGCTGAATTGCATAATTGATACACGTTATCTGTAAAAATGTCACACAGGGCAACCATTTTTCGGTTAAAACTATTTCAATAAACGAACCGCCTATTGCCGCAAAGCCTAACATCATAGGAGTAATTATAAATGCACTCAGCCTGTTAAATTTTCGGACAAGCGCCTTTTGTTCTTCTGTATTGTCCATCCTTGCCATAACGGGAAACAATGCTGTGTTTATTGCTGTAATTATGTTCAACACTAACATTTTAGGGAAATTGGTGCCTTTTTTATAAAAAGCCAGACTCTCCCCCGAATACCTGTTTCCTATTGCAAGGCTTGTCAAATCTGCATAAATAGTTATGAACAAGCTTGAAAGCATAAGCTTTGCACCAAACAAAAACATGGGCTTAAACCGCGCAAAAGAAAAATAAAGCTTAGGCTTCCACCTTGATGAAGCTGTAAACAAAACGCAATTCAGAAAAAGGGATAAAAGACTTTGTGTTACCAGCGCCCATACACCATAACCCTTGTACGCCATGGTTATTCCTATGGTTGCGGAAAAAACCATTCCCATAATGCAAAGCTTAAAAATCTTTTTAAACAGCAGGTTTTTGGTTAAAAGTGCTCGATAAAAGGACTCATACCCTGAAAAAACAACACCTAATCCAAGTATTCTTATTACCCTGACCAACAAATCATAATCATAGGATTTGTTAAGAATAGTAACTATATATGGTGCAGAAAAAAATATCAGAGCATACAAAGAAACAGAAAAGGCAATGTTAAAGGTAAACATTGTTGAATAATCCTTGTCGGTTGCATCCTTTTTCTGAATCAGAGCATTGCCAAAGCCTCCGGAAACAAAAACAGTTGCCAGCTGAATAAAAATCTGTGCTGCCGCTATAACCCCGTAATCTTCAAGAGAAACAAGGCGAGCAAGAATTATAGAAATTATCAGGCTTATTCCCTGACTGCCCACTCTTTCAAAAAAACTCCAGAAAAGGCTGGAGATAACCTTTCCTTTTCCTGCTGCCACGATGTCACCTCTTTTTACTGTTCCAAAATGCGTTTAACACTATATTCGGGCAAATTCATGGGAAACAGGTCGCAAACCTCACCGAATGAAAGCGTTCTTCCCCTGTTCTCCTCAATAAAGCGTCTTAAATCATTATCTGCTTCACTATCCTTATTTATCACAAAGGACAGCGGATATTTCGCCAGATATTCTTCGCACACATCATTTTCCTGCAATGAAAAATGTATGATCGGCTTACCGTATGATATATAGGTTATAATCTTTGAGGGTAAGCAGTTAGAAACGGCATTTCCGATGCTAAGTAAAAAATCTGCTTCCGAAACAGCTTTCCCGAACTCTTGCTTGCTTACGTAACCCCGAACACAGATATTCAGATTTGTATTTGAGCGCAATATGCTTTCGCAGCCCTTGCTGT
>JAZULH010000005.1:0-8450 GCA_045602985.1 Acutalibacteraceae bacterium
TATGTATGAGTGATATTGCAAATTAAAATTTGCAGTGATATTTTTGATAAATCAAAAGTGATATTGAAGCCTTACGGCTTCAGTGTTATTTTATTCGCATAAAACTGTCCGAAGGACAATAACACAATGCGTAGCATTATATAACTGCGAAGCAATATCACTCGCCGTATGGCGAATAAAACTGCCGAGTGTCCTTACGAACACTCGGCATATGCAGGAGTGGGTTAATTTTGAGTGTTGTTGAATTATGCTTCAACTTCCTCTTCGTCAGCAAAGAGACCTGCTCTTTTGTCTGCATCGGGGTCAACAAGACCATTGTAGTCATTGTAAGCTTTAGCAAGCTTGTTAAAGTTTTTAACAGTAACAATCTGTGCGATAAAAAGACCGATAAGGGGAAGGATGAGGTTGTACACGAGTACAATAGGACCGCCTTCGCTGAACTTAAGGCCGTAACGGGGAGCGTTCGCCTGAAGTCTGTTAGCAAGCTTGAATTTCCAGATAAGACCGAAAATACCAACTGTAACAAAGTTAAGAAGCCAAACAAAAACATATTTCATTGTTTTCTTGCCGTCGCCCTCGCAAACAACATTAACATCGTTGGAAAGCTTTGTCCAGAAAACGATGGAATAAATACCAAATGTGAGAATTGAAAGAATAACGTATGTAATAAAGTTTCTTTCATTAACAGGTTTGTTCATTCTAAAAACTCCTTTGAGCGTATATTTACTTTTTCAGTATATTATATTTTTTGGTAAAAATCAAGTGTTTTTGCTATATTAAAAACAGTTTTTTGTAAAACACGAGCAAAAAAATAAAGGATAGTTGTTTTTAACATAAAAGTGTTATTTATAGATATATAAAAACATTAAAATGCATCATTGACAATCTTAGTAATATGTGGGATAATAGCGTGTAAATTCAGTTTCTGTATTCAGAATTAATACATTTTTAAGGGGGACTTCTCTTGAAGAAAGAGCTCGCAAAGCAGTACGATCCCAAGGATGTTGAGGATCGTATATACAAAACCTGGCTTGACGGCAATTACTTCCACGCCAAGTGCGAGGAGGGCAAGCCTACATACACAATAGTTATTCCGCCACCCAATATTACGGGCCAGCTCCATATGGGTCATGCACTTGATAATACCTTGCAGGATATTCTCATCCGTTGGAAGAGAATGTCGGGCTACGATACTCTCTGGCTTCCCGGTACTGACCACGCATCAATTGCAACTGAGGCAAAGATTGTTGAGGCAATGCGTGCAGAAGGCATCTCCAAGGAGGATCTGGGTCGTGACGGTTTCCTGGAAAGAGCCTGGGATTGGAAAAAACAATATGGCGGCAGAATCATTGAACAGCTTAAAAAGTTAGGCTCATCCTGCGACTGGGAAAGAGAGCGTTTCACTCTTGATGAAGGCTGCTCCCGTGCTGTTCGTGAGGTTTTTGTACGTCTTTATGACAAGGATTTAATCTACAGGGGCAACCGTATGGTTAACTGGTGTCCTTGCTGTAACACCTCTATTTCCGATGCTGAGGTTGAATACGAGGAAAAAGACGGCAATTTCTGGCATCTTCTTTACACAGTTAAAGAAACAGGCGAAAAACTCGAGCTTGCAACAACACGTCCCGAAACAATGCTGGGCGATACTGCTGTTGCTATCAATGCAGAGGATGAGAGATATAAGCATCTTCACGGCTGCCACGTAATACTTCCTTTGCTTAATAAGGAAATTCCCATTGTTTGTGATGAGCATGCCGATATGACCAAGGGTACAGGTGTTGTTAAAATTACTCCTGCCCACGACCCCAATGACTTTGAGGTTGGTCTTCGCAATAATTTACCGATTGTCCGTACATTTACTTACGACGGTCACCTTACAGGTGCCGAGGACAAGCGTATTGCAGACGAGTTGATTGCCAGCGGCAAAGCAACCGAAAATGAGCCTGAGGTTCTTGATTGCGGTAAGTATGCAGGTATGACGACTCTTGAAGCTCGCGAGGCTATTCTTGCCGATTTGAAGGCAGGCGGCTATATTAAAGAAATTGAACCCTTGAAGCACGAGGTTGGTACTTGCTATCGTTGTCACAGCGTTATCGAGCCTATGGTTTCAAAGCAGTGGTTTGTTCGTATGGTACCTCTTGCAAAACCTGCAATTGAATCTGTTGAAAAGGGTGAGGTTACCTTCGTTCCCGAAAGGTTTACCAAAAACTACCTTAACTGGATGCGCGGTACTCGTGACTGGTGTATTTCACGTCAGCTTTGGTGGGGTCACAGAATTCCTGCCTGGTATTGTGATGATTGCGGTGAAATGGTTGTTTCCAAAGAGGATTTAACCACTTGCCCCAAGTGCGGCAGCAAGAATTTTGTACAGGATGAGGATACTCTTGATACATGGTTCAGCTCTGCTCTTTGGCCCTTCTCCACATTGGGCTGGCCTGATGATACAGCAGATTTGCGCCATTATTATCCCACAAACACACTTGTTACAGGTTACGATATTATCGGTTTCTGGGTAAGCCGTATGATATTCTCTGCTCTTGAATACACAAATCAGGTTCCCTTTGACACAGTTCTTATCCACGGTCTTGTTCGCGATGCACAGGGCAGAAAAATGTCAAAGTCATTAGGTAACGGTATTGATCCCCTGGAGATTATAGATAAATACGGTGCGGATGCTTTGAGATTCTCTCTGGCAACAGGTAACAGTCCCGGTAACGATATGCGCTTTATGCCTGAGAAAATTGAGTCAAGCCGTAACTTTGCAAATAAGCTCTGGAACGCTAACCGCTTCATTCTTATGAATCTGAGCGATGATGAGCCTGCACCCCATATTCCCGAAAATCTTGCTACTGAGGATAAATGGATTCTCAGTCAGTTCAACAGTCTGGTTAAGGCTGTACAGAACTCTCTTGAGAATTTTGAGTTGGGTATTGCAGTTCAGAATCTTTATGATTTTATCTGGGATGTATTCTGCGATTGGTACATCGAAATTGCAAAAATCCGCCTTAACGGTGATAATGAAGAGGGCAAAAAGACTGCAAAGGCTGTGCTTGTTTATGTAATGTCAAATACACTTAAGCTCCTTCATCCCTTTATGCCGTTTATCACAGAGGAAATCTGGCTTGCTCTTCCCCACGATGGTGAATCAATTATGATTTCTGATTGGTGTAAGTATGATGAAGCACTCAATTTCCCTGAGGAAGAAGCGGCTATGGAGCGTGTTATGTCTGCGATTAAGGCAGTTCGTAACCGTCGTGCAGAGATGAATGTTCCTCCTTCAAAGAAGGCTAAGCTTTACATCGCTACCAAGTATATTGATGATTTTACAAATGGCGGCGTGTTTATGAACAGACTTGCCTCCGCATCTGAGGTTGAGGTTGGCGACAGCTTTGAAATAGAAGGTAGTGTTTCTGTTATTACCGAAGCAGCAAAGATATTTATTCCTCTTAACGAGCTTGTTGATTTTGAGGCAGAGCGTGCAAGACTTCAGAAGGAGCTTGATGCAGCTAAGAAGGATCTTCAGTTTGTTGAAAACAAGCTTAATAATCCCGGCTTTGTTGCTAAAGCACCTGAAAAGGTTATTGCTCAGGAACGTGAAAAGCAGGAAAAATATCTTGCAAAAATCGCAATGCTTGAAGAAAGTCTTGAGAAACTTAAATGAATTACACAGAATCAGTAGATTATATTCATTCATTGTTAAAGTTTGGTATCCGTCCCGGTCTTTCCGGGATGGGTGCCTTGTTGCATTTGTTAGGTGACCCACACAAAAATCTGCGTTATGTCCACGTGGCAGGCACCAACGGTAAAGGCTCTACATCAACTGCAATATCAAATATTCTCACGGATGCAGGCTACAGGGTAGGGCTTTACACTTCACCTTATGTTACCGATTTTCTTGAACGTGTGCAGTTTTGCGGCAAGCCTGTTGATAAAAACATTTTTGCTCAAAATACATACAAGGTGAAAAAAGCAGTAGAGCAGTTGGATACCTGTGGTGTAACCATAACAGAGTTTGAGGCACTTACAGCTGCAGCATTTTTATGCTTTGACCAGTTGGAGTGCCATGCAGTTGTGCTTGAGGTCGGTCTTGGCGGCAGGTTGGATGCCACAAATGTTATAGACACACCGTTGGTAAATGTTTTGACATCATTATCTGTTGACCACTCGGCGATTCTCGGTAATACCGTTGAAGAAATTGCCTATGAAAAATGCGGTACAATTAAGGAAAACGGTAATGTTGTATGCTCTTACGGTCAGCCTGACGGAGCAATGGCAGTTATTCTTGATACTGTGAGTATGAAAGGGAATACTCTTACAGTACCTGATATTAAAGATATTTTTGTTGTGGACAGTGGTGTTTTCGGGACAAAATTTATTTATAAAAATACGGAATATTATGTACCTATGGCAGGTGAGCATCAGCTTAAAAATATGACCTGTGCCATTGAAGCTGCCAATATATTAAAAAGACATTTTACTGTTTCCGATGAAAATATTGTTAATGGAATCAATAAAACAACACTTCCTGCCAGGGTAGAGGTTATATGCCGCAGACCGCTTGTTATTTTAGACGGCGGGCATAACGAGGATGGCGCAAAAGCCTTTTATAATGCTGTTTACGACGAGTTGGAAAAACACAGTAAAATTATGGTCGTTGCGGGTATGATGAAGGATAAGGCTGTTGAAAGCTCGTTAGAGCCATTGTTACGGAAAACAGATGTTTTTTGTGCCGTAACGCCCGATAATCCCAGAGCTATGAGTGCTTCGGAATTGTGCTTAATCGGGCAGAAATATACGGAATCCCACGCATTTTCATCTGTTTTGCAGGCACTCGATTGGGTTTATGAAACAGCAGATGAAGAGAGTGCTGTTTTTGTCGTTGGTTCACTTTACCTTGCAGGTGAGGCACGCCAAAGACTTGTTGAGTTGTTTTCTTGAAAATTAACATTGCGTTTATTGATTTAATTAAAGGATAGTGTTAAAATAATATAAAAATAGGGAGGCGATATTATGGTTGAATTTGATGCATTTGCAGGCGGAATAGAAATCGGCGGACTTCGCAGTATTCTTGAAATCAAAATTCTTATCTGTTACTTGCTTAAATCCGTCAAAACTCCCATGAAGCGTAATCAGATATGCGACTCATTGCAAAAGACAGGTCTCGTAAATTATTTTGATGCCAATTCTGCTATTGATGAGTTGCTGAATAATGGTACAATTGTTGAAACAGAATATGTGGGTGAGCCCCATTTGGTTGTAACGCCCTTAGGTGCGGACAGTGCAACTGCTCTGGAAAATACTTTGTTGCCGGGTGTGCGTGACAGAGCTGTTAAAACAGCACTCAATATTGTGGCACGTGCACGCTCCGAGCGCGAGAATAAAGTTACCATCGAAAAGCTTGACGACAGCTGCAATGTTACGTTCCGTATTGAAAGTCTTGGTGAAACCTTGCTTTCATTAACCCTTAATGTTGCCGATGTTTTACAGGCAGAACAGCTTAAGGATGGCTTTCTGGACGATCCGGGTGCCCTTTATTCCGATATAATTGACCGTCTTATCGGTTCAAAATAACATATTTTTCAAGAACCTGCTCAGGCAGGTTCTTTTTTTGTTTAAAAATAAAAATACAGATAATACTACATTCAAAGGGAAGTGAGTTTTTGAACGAAGTTATTCTCAGAATGAAGGACATAAGTAAAAGCTTTTCCGGTGTTCATGCTTTAAAAAATGCCGCCCTTGAATTGAAATCGGGTGAGGTTGTTGCACTTATGGGTGAAAACGGTGCCGGCAAATCCACGTTGATGAAAATTCTGACGGGAATACACAAGCGTGATGGCGGTGAGGTTGAGGTTTTCGGTAAAAAAGTAGAGTTTGACAATATCAGGCAATCACAGGATATGGGCATAGCAATTATCCATCAGGAGCTTAATATGATGAAGGATCTTACTGTAGCCCAGAATATTTATATAGGCAGAGAACCAAAAAAATTAGGTGTGTTTATTGATGACCGTAAAATGGAACGTGCTGCAAAAAAGCTTTTGGATTATGTCGGCGTAAAAATATCCCCCGGTGAAAAACTAGGTAATCTTACTGTAGGGAAACAGCAAATGGTTGAAATAGCAAAGGCAATATCACTTGATTCAAAGCTGCTTGTTCTTGATGAGCCCACAGCAGCTCTGACTTCTGTTGAGGTTGATGAGCTCTTCAGAATAATGAATGAGCTTAAGGCTAAGGGAATAGGTATGATTTATATTTCTCACCGGATGGACGAGATTAATCGCATATCTGACCGTGTAACTGTTATGCGTGACGGCGAATATGTTGGAACTGTAAATACCGCGGAGACCTCAAATGAAGATATTGTAAAAATGATGGTTGGCAGAAAAATTCTTGGTAATACTAAAGAAAAAAGCAGTTGTCCCGAGAACGCTCCCGTTGTGCTGGAGGTTGATGATTTGTGTATTGGTCAATCGGTCAAAAATGTCAGCTTTAAATTAAGAAAAGGTGAAATATTAGGCTTTTCGGGTCTTATGGGTGCAGGTCGTACCGAGGTTGCACGCGGAATCTTCGGTGCAGATAAAATTGACAGCGGAACTATAAAGGTTAATGGCAAGGTAATTGATGTAACGTCACCGAGAGTAGCTGTTAAAAACGGTATATGCTATATTTCGGAGGATAGGAAACGCTACGGACTTCTCTTAGATAAGAATGTTACTGACAATTCCGTTCTTGCTAACCTTGAAGATTACAACAGGCTTGGTTTTATTGACGACCGTCAAGCAAGAGCTGATGCAGAAAAAATCAACAAAAAGCTACGCACAAAAACCCCATCCTTAAAACAGATTCTGCGCAATTTATCAGGCGGTAATCAACAAAAGGTCGTTGTTGCAAAATGGCTTTTAAGGGATGCGGATATTTTTATTTTTGATGAACCCACACGAGGTATTGATATTGGTGCCAAAAGCGAGATGTATGACCTTATTGAGGAGCTTACTAAAAACGGTAAATCCGTAATTATGATATCATCGGAGCTTGCGGAAATACAACGCTGTTCGGACAGGGTTATTGTAATGTGCGAGGGCAGAATAACTGCCGAGTTACCGATTGAACAGGCTACTCAGGAAAATATTATGAAGTATGCAATGCAGAATTAAGGGGGAATGTAAATGAATTCCAAATCGGGTATTCCCGAAAAATCTTATGCTTCTTTTTTTCAAAAAAGCAAACAGAATGCTATTATTATTGCCGCATTGATTGTGCTTGTGTTGTTGTTCTGGGCACTTAACCCCAATTTCCTGAATGAATACAACATCATAAGCATGGCACAGTCATTGGCACCCTATGCCATATTGGGTCTTGGTGTAACATTTGCCATTGCCACAGGGGGAATAGACCTGTCAATTGGCACTGTTTGTATCGCCGCATCCGTTGTTGCGGGTAAGCTTTATACCGATGGCTTTATTCCTTTGGGTCTTACCATTCCCGTAATGATTGGCATCGGTGCATTGTTCGGCTTAATCAACGGAGTGCTTATTGCAAAACTGAAATTGCCTGCGTTTATTGCCACTTTAGGTACTATGATGGTTTCCCGTGGCTTATCTGCCATTGTTGTTAATTCACCTAATGTTTTTTACCCGACAGGAACGTGGTTTAACAGGCTGTTTTCCAATTATAACGGTTTCCCTTCAGGTCTTTTATGGGTTCTTGGTTTTATGCTTGTCTGTATGTACCTGATGTATAAAAATGTTGTGGGCAGGTATATTCTTTCGATTGGTTCAAATGAAGAGGCAACAAGGCTCTCCGGTATATCAACTGATAAGTATAAAATTATTGCTTATGTTATAACAGGCGTTGCCGCAGGTGTTGCGGCTGTCTTCTGGTCGTCGTCATTCGTTACAGTTGCATCTGCAACAGGTAACGGTATGGAGCTCGATGCCATTGCAGGCGTATATATCGGCGGTACATCTGCTGCCGGCGGTACTGCTTCAATTGCAGGCTCTGTAATCGGTGCGATTATGCTTGTTGTTATCAGAAGCGGACTTAACTTTGTACTTGCAAGATTTAATCTTAATGTTAACTCAACTTATGTTACATATGTTCTTACAGGTATCATCGTAGTAGTTGCAGTTTTGATGGATGTTATCAAAAATAAGAACGCAGGCAAGGTAAAGATTGAAACAGAAAAGGATAAGGCAAAGCGTATCCGCAAGCAGCTTATCGAAGAAAAAGAAGAAGAAATTGATGCGGTGCTGGCATCACAGATGGGAAAAGAGGTGTAGAAGGCAAAGCTTAATGAGCTTGAAAATATCACCGAAGCAACAAAAAGGCTTCTTCCCACCGATTGCTACATAGAGATTATTCCGCCCAAAAGTAACAGTATCGGTCACATGGGAATCTATATCATAACCTCGTCGCTTAAGGATTTTGATGCCTTTAAAAACGAAGTTAAA
>JAZULH010000006.1:0-30156 GCA_045602985.1 Acutalibacteraceae bacterium
CACACCCTTAAGGGTGTAGCATATTTTTGCGGTGCAGGTGCATACGCCTTTGAGTGTCTTTTGGTTACAAATTGCTTTAAAATCAGGGTTCCTCACGAGGAGCTTTTTATGGTATATTGCTTTGGCCCCCTTTATATTTTAATGGGGCTCGGTTACATTCTTAAATAATGTACTTTGCGGCAGATTATATAAAGACGGGATAAATTATGGTTAAGGTTACGTTAAACGGCAAAATCGTATATGCTCAGGAAGGAGCTTTACTGTCCGAAGTTCTTGCGGAATCAGGCAGTAGGGCAGAACACCCCTGTGGCGGTAAGGGTCTGTGTAAAAAATGTATGGTAAAAGTCAACGGTAAGGAGGAGCTGTCCTGCCGTTATGTGGTTTCGGGTGATATTGACGTGATAACACCCGATAACAAGGATGTTTTTTCACCCGTAGATGATGTGTGCCTTGTTCCTGAGGGTGATGACCTTTTCTATGCTCTTGATATAGGTACCACAACCCTTGCTTTGGCGTTGGTATCGAGGGATAGGGACGGTATTGTGAAAACAAAAGCCTGCACCAATCCACAGAGGATTTACGGTGCGGATGTTATTTCCCGTATTGAATACTGCACTAAAAACGGCACGGATGACCTTAAAAATGTGCTCATAAATTCTGTTAACAGCTTGATTGCTTTTATGGGTGTTGAAAAGGACCTTAAAATGTATGTTACAGGTAACACAACAATGCTACATCTGTTTTTTGGGGTGGATTGCAGTACGTTAGGTGTTGCTCCGTATACTCCGCAGTTCCTTTGTGCAACAACACAATCGGGGCAAAAGCTTGGTCTGAAGGGTGTTGAGGAGGCAGAGAGTCTGCCCTCAATCAGCTCATTTGCAGGGGCAGATGTCCTGGCAGGGATATACCTTGCGGGAGAGCCTGCGGATAACAGCTACAGTCTGCTTGTGGATTTGGGCACGAATGCAGAGATTGCGCTGTTTTCAAAGGAGAAAATAATTTGCACCTCGGCAGCGGCAGGGCCTTGCTTTGAGGGTGTGAATATATCCTGCGGTATGAGTGCTGTTGAGGGTGCAATTTATGAATATAAAAACGGCAAATACAAAACCGTAGGCAATGAGCTGCCTAAGGGTATATGCGGCACAGGTCTTGTGGATATTGTTGCAGATTTTTGTGAGAATAAAATCATAGACGAAACAGGCTATATGAAGAGTGAGCAGACAGATATTGCACCCGGTGTATATGTGACAGCAGAGGATATCCGACAGTATCAGCTTGCAAAATCGGCAGTTTATTCGGGTATACTGACCTTGCTAAAAGAAAATAATGTATTATTTGACAATGTAGGTCATATGTTTATTTCCGGCGGTTTTTCCGGTACGATTAATGTCCGCAATGCCGTTAAAACAGGTCTTTTGCCAAAGGAATTACAAAACAAATGGGTGGTGCTCAACAACAGCAGTCTCCAGGGTTGTGTCAAATATGCCTTAAAAGATGATGACCTGACACACATTATAAATAAAGCGGAATACAGGGATTTATCCTGTAGCGACACATTCTCACGGCTTTTTATTGAGAATATGGGTTTTGAGGGTTGATATAACTAACTTGACAAGGCAGAGTGTTTTGATGTAAACTTTTATCAGTAAATTATGGAAAAGGGTGGTTTTGTGAAAAAGCTTCTTTCGGTTTTAATGGCGATTGTAATGGTATTTACCGTTATGGTGCCTGCCTTCGGTGCAGATGAGGGCTATGTTTTTGCATCCGATTATGACGGAAACCCCGTGATTATTGTCAGGGGAATTGATTTTGCAGGTCTTACATACTCCGACGGCACAAAAGCATTGCAGGTAAATGCAGGGGATGTTATTTCTCTGCTTTTTAAGTCCTTTTTTGCTACACTTAAGCTGGAGGACGAGGAAACAATTGCCGACGGAATCTTTCAGATAGCCGCAGGCATATTTGAGCCTATCGCCTGCAACCGTGAGGGCAATTCTGCAAACAGCGATGTTTCAATGGTGCAGTATCCCGGCTCCCTTGCAGAGCACCCGGATTTGTTATATTCTCTCCCCGACGGTGGCGAAGAGGGTATTGTTAAATCTGCTGTTGAAAGATACGGCGCAGAAAACACATATTTCTTTACCTATGACTGGCGCAAAAATCCGCAGCAGCTCGCTGAGGAGCTTTCCTCCTTTGTTGAAACGGCAAAGAGAAACAGCGGTAAGGACAAGGTGAACATTATATGTGCATCTATGGGCGGTATGGTTACAACTGCCTATATGTATTATTGCGGAACAGACAGTCTGGATTCTGTTGTTTACCTTTCGGGTGCTCAGAACGGAACCTATGTTTGCGGTGATGCTCTTAATGGCAGAATTGTGTTTGAATCACAGGTGCTTGTTGATTTTCTGAATTATACTGCAGGCAATAATATTATGCTTAAGCTCTTTTTCAGTATGTTCAAGGCAATGGGGGCGGTTGATTTTATAACCTTCGTTATTAATGACACGGTAGCAACAAGCTTTGACAGGGCAAATGATGTTATGCTCAGAGATACTCTCGGTACAATGTGCGGCTTCTGGGCACTTTGTCCCGATGAAGACTATGAAGGCGGTATTGAGACAATATTCGGCGGTCACGAGCAGGATTATCCTGTTTTGATGGAAAAGCTGGAGGAAACAAAAAGCTTTGTTTTCAGCACCCGCGAAACTTTGCAGGGTGCAATGGCAAACGGGGTTAAGGTTTCTTTTGTTTCTAACTACAACAAGCCTCTTACTCCCGTTTATGAGCGCGCCAATGCTAACGGTGATGCGGTTCTTGAAACAGAGCTTACATCAAATTTTGCCACTGTTGCACCATATGGCGAAACACTTTCACCTGAGTATCTGCAGAGCGCCGACAGAACACTTGTTTCACACGACAGGGTTGTGGATGCCTCTACAGCCTGGTTTGTTGATAATACCTGGTATGTAAAGGATGCACCCCACGTTGCTGCAAATTACGGCACGCAGTTCAGCGATTTTACCTTTACTCTTCTGGAGAGTCCCGTGCAGCCTGCTGTGGAAGACTTCCCCGAATATCCCAGATTTATGATAGCAGATGCAGATTTGAATCTGTCACCCCTTTAATAATTATTCCGCCGAAGCTTTTTCGGCGGATTTTTTATTGTGATTTTATATTTATTGTGCTACAATGGTAAAAAATCTTATAGGATAGTGGTTGTTCGGATATGGAAACTTTGAAAATTTTATCCTTTGTGTGCAGTATTCTTGGTCTTGCCTCAATGATTACCGCGTCACTTGTTAAAGGGAAAAGCATGAAGACTATTTTGTTCTTCGTTTTTTGCGGTAATGTGCTTGTTGCTGTCAGTTATCTTCTTGGTGGTCAGGGAATTAACGGTGCCGCTTCCTGCTTTGTGGGCGGTGCACAGGCGATTATAAATTATTTCTTTGATTCAAAAAACAAGCCCTTACCAAAATGGCTTGTGGCTGTGTATGCAGTAGCGTTCATAGCGGTTAATATTATTGTTTCCGGTGGTATCAGTCCGTTGGGTATTCTTGCTATTGTTGCAAGCCTCACCTTTATAATGTGTATCGGACAAAAGTCAGGTGCAAGGTACCGCTTCTGGACTATTGTAAACAATGTTTTATGGTGTCTTTACGATGTGGTTTCAAAATCCTACGGTGCACTTACAAGTCATATACCGTTGCTGTTGTTTACAGTTGCAGGTATGATAATCCACGACAGGAAAAGTAAAAACACATCTTCCACGGCGGAGGAATAATCTATGGAAAACAAAAAACCTGTACTTCTTCTTGATTTGTATCTTATACGTCACGGGCAGAGCGAGGGTAATGTGCCAAGAAACACAGAGGGACTTTCCCTTGCGGAAAGGGTTGACCCGCCCTTGACTGCAAAAGGCAGACGTCAGGCACATCTTGCAGGTGAGTTTTTGTCAGATGTGGTTTTTGATACTGTTTTTGCAAGTCCTCTCATGAGGGCATCGCAAACAGCCACGGAAATTATAAAAGAACAGGTTGTGCCTGAAGTCCTTGAAATTCTGCCGTATATTATTGAGGCAGGCGTAAACCCGGACTATGAGGGGGATAACCTTAAAAGGGTTAAGGAAATTAATCCGAATACAGCTCTTGCAAATGGCTTGCCCGAGGGTACACCCCTTATTATGCATACACCCTCTGACGATGCCGACGGACTTTTTCAAAGGGCGCGTAAGGCACTTGAATATTTGCAGACGCGTTACCACAACGGCGAGAGGGTGGCGTTAGTCAGCCACGCAGAGTTTTTAACATACATAGTGTTTGACCTTATGGGCTTTGAGGGGAAATTACCCTTGTTTGACGTGAATTTTAAAAATACGGGCATTACCCGTGTTTTGGTCTATGAAAAAGGCACAAACCCCTACGGTGATGTGGTTTTTGATTTTATAAACAGTACAGAGCACCTTTTTGGTGAGCAAAAATAACTTTACGGATTGGAATGATTTTAATGGATAAATTTGCAAGATTCAGGTATCAGCCATGTTTACCTCTCGGTAAAGACGGCAGGCGTGTTACCGCATCAAAGGAGCATGCTCAGCTTTCACGCAGGGCGGCAACCGAGGGCATGGTGCTTCTTAAGAACACAAATAAGGCTTTGCCCCTTGATAAAGGTGAAAGGATTGCACTTTTCGGCAAGGCAACTATTGAGTATATAAAAGGCGGAGGCGGCAGCGGTGATGTTCATTGTCCGTACATCCGCAATATTTACGAGGGCTTTAAAATGAAGGGCGTGCAGATTTACGAGCCCCTTATTGATTTTTACAAAAAGCACGTTGAAGAGGGTCAGAAGAATGTACCCACGCAAAAAGAGATTGATGCAATATGGGATATTGTTAATGCCAATGACTTTTTTACAGTTATTCAGGAGCTTGATAATAAGGACCGTGACCAGGTAACATACGAAACCTTCCAGAGTATGCACGTTAAGGAAGCAGAGGTTGACGATACTCTTATTGAAGCAGCGGCAGAGTGGGCGGATACAGCAGTTATTACCGTCAGCCGTTTTTCAGCGGAGGGTGTTGACCGCCGTGCAAGCGGAGGGGACTATTACCTCTCCGACCTTGAAAAGAATCTGATTGATAAGGCAGGCAAGCTCTTCAAAAAGGTTGTTGTGGTTATTAATTCAGGTGGTATTGTTGATTGCGAATACCTTGAAAATAACGAGAATGTAAAAGCAATACTCTTCTCTTGGCAGGGCGGTATGGAGGGTGGCGCTGCCATTGCAGACATACTTTACGGCGACGTAAACCCCTCCGGCAAGCTTGTTGATACATTTGCAAAGTCATACGACTGCTATCCGGGCACAGAGGATTTTGCCAGAAGCTTTGAATACCTTGATTACAGCGAGGATATATATGTAGGTTATCGTTATTTTGAAACAATTCCGGGTGCAAGGGATAAGGTACGTTATCCCTTCGGATACGGACTTTCCTACACAACATTCGGTATTTCAGGCAGAGTTTGTTGTGAAAGCGATGGCAAAATTGTTGCCGTTTGTACAGTTACAAACACAGGTGATGTACCGGGTAAGGAAATAGTTCAGCTGTATTACAGCGCGCCTCAGGGCAAGCTGGGTAAGCCTGCCATTGAGCTTGGTGCATTTAAAAAGACAAAATTGCTTGCACCGGGCGAAAGTGAAACAGTAGTTACATCCTTTGACCTTAAGGATATGGCAAGCTTTGATGACCTGGGTAAAATACAGAAGTCTGCCTATATTCTCGAAAAAGGCGAGTACAAATTCCTGCTTGGTACCTCAGTAAGAGATGTAGAGGAGCTTTCTTTCACATACAAGGTAAATGAGGATACTGTTACAGAGCAATGCTCTGATTGGTGCAAGCCCTTTAAGCTTGAAAAAAGAATGCTTGCTGACGGAACCTACGAGTCTTTGCCTATGGGCGAGGAGGAGTATTTCTACGGAATAAATGAGCCTGTCAAATCAACAGCTCCCGAAAAGCCTGTAATGTTCGATGAAATCGGCAAAACAATATCACTTGATGACTTTATAGCCCAATTTACTCTTGAGGAGCTTATGGATTTTGTGGGCGGCAAAGAGCGTACAGGTGTTGCAAATACAGGTTGCTTTGGCGGTATGAAGCGCCTTGATATTCCCCCCATTCCCACAGCGGACGGACCTGCAGGTCTGAGACTTGACCCCGAAACGGGAATCCCCACAACTGCCTGGCCCTGTTCAACCCTTGTAGCTTGCTCATGGGATCCTGAGCTGGCATATCAGGTCGGCGTTGGTGGCGGCTCCGAAATCAGGGAAAATAACATCGGAATATGGCTTTCACCTGCACTTAATATTCACAGAAATCCCCTTTGCGGCAGAAACTTTGAATATCTATCTGAGGATCCCCTTGTTTCAGGTAAAATTGCGGCGGCGCAGATGCGCGGTGTTCAGTCCCAGAAGGTTGCAGTTTCAATGAAGCACTTTGCTTGCAACAATAAAGAGGCTAACCGTATGGGTTGTGACTCCCGTCTTTCTGAAAGAGCCTTGCGTGAGATTTATCTTAAAGGCTTTGAAATCTGCGTAAAGGAGGCTGACCCCTGGACAGTTATGTCGTCCTACAACCTTATTAACGGTCAGCATACTTCTGAAAGCTACGAGCTGCTTACAGGAATCCTTCGCGATGAATGGGGCTTTAAAAATATGGTTACTACTGACTGGGGTGTAAAAAATGACCCTGTCAAGGAGGTTAAAGCCGGCAATGATATGAAGATGCATATGGGCTACCCCGAGGACCTTATGGAGGGCTACAAGGCAGGCGAGCTTACACGAGCAGATCTTGAGCTGTGCGTTAAAAGAATCCTTGAAATGACACTTAAAATGGCAGAATAAAATTTATCTTTGGGCAAAAAGAAATCCCGTGGGAGAGCTTCGTAAAGAAGATATCTCCTACGGGATATGTTTTTATTATGTAATTTATTATATGAACATTTTCTTAGCAAGCCAGGCACGGACCTTTTTACTCTTATTTGCATACATCCAGAAGAAAACAAGCGCCAGGCAACAAATATCACAGATAAAAACTATTTCGCCGCTTATTATACGGTTGTTCAGCAGCAGGCAGGCGCCTGTTACCGTAAGGCAAATTACAAGGTCTATGAATATGTGCAGCACAAAGGATGTCCAATGGCGCTTCCTTTGCCTTGCCCAGTACAAAAAGTAAAGTGAGCAGGCAGAAACTATGGCAATGGTAGGTAAGGCTATGCCCATATACCATTTGTCACCGCCTGCACCTGTGGCGTAAAACACCAGCACATACAGGGCGGTTGCCGCAGTATCAAAGCCCCACATAAGGTAAGGGCGTATTTTTTTGGTAATAAAGGGGAAAACAAACACAATCCAACACAGCAGGCTTGCGGACAGTACGTGTACAAACCACAGCTTGCTGTCTGTAAAGAACAGTCCCAGAAGGGTGCACACAATGTTGGGTATCAGCATTATATAGGTTATAACAATTGCAACAAACCTTTTCTTTACCGCATCCACCTTGACGGGTGTAAGGGCAAAAGGTGTTTGTACCGTTTCATTAACGGTCTGGTTAGGATTATAAATTGGTGTGTTGCACAGCACGCACTTGGTGGCACTCTTGTCCAACTCTACACCGCAGTTAACACAGTATGACATAAAATTCTCCTGTTATTCTCTATTACTTTCAATTTTAACGTGTATACCCATCTTGACAAGGGCAGTAAAAAATTCCCGTTCAATATCTGCTTCCTGCAGAATGTTTGCAAATGTAAATACCAGGTTATCGCCCAGTGTTGCAATACCGCATCTTGCGGCGGTGTGAAGACCGGGACCGGGGGTGAAAAGAATCTTTTCCATATGCGGCAGCATTTCCTCCGGAAGCTTTACCGGACCCAGGTTTGACAGGTATGCCGAGGTCATACGCTCTGCCGTAAGCAATGTTGCCACTCCCAATGCCACATCCTTGACAGGCAACGGGCAAACACGCAGGAAGGGATTTTTTTCAAACTGAAGATTTTTTGTGATAGTAGCGTTAATTTTTTTCTCATCACGTGCCAGACGTAACTGAAGTGCCGCTTGTTGCAGTAATTCATCAAAGGAGTATTCACCCAACGTGGGGTCAACAGTTACCTTAAGGCAGATTGAAAAATTACGCATTGTTTCTGTGGGATAAACATTGCGCAGGTTAATGGGGACCTGCACCGCAACCTTTTTGAGGCGTTTACCCTCCTTTAACTGCCGTTTGCAATGTATATCCAATAATAGAGCAGTAAAAAACTCTGTTACCGTAACACCCTTTGACTTTGCCAGCTTATGGACTGCCGAAAAGGACATAGTGCCCGATGTAAGGTTGACTGAGTGCTTGGGAACCCTTGTGCCTGCAGGGATATATGTACGAGGGTCAACTACGGACGCCTTGCCTTTTGATGTTGCAAATTTCGGGAAGGCATCCTCAAGCTCTGCGCGTGGCGGAGTCTGGGTGATATCCTTAACAAAGCCCTGTGCAGGAATATGATAGCCCTTAAGCCTTAAATATTCTGCAACAATGGTAAAGGTAAGGGTTGCGTTGCCGTAGCCGTCGGTAATTGCATGGAACAGGTCAACGGCAATACGCCTGCCGTGGTAATAGACCCTGAACAGAAAACGGTCAGATTCCTTGTACTTTACCCTGTAGCAGGGGTTTTGAATATCTGCCGTTACTGTAGGTGCAGGCAGAGGGTTCTTTTCCAGATAATACCAGAAAAGACCGCGGCGCATTCTTACGCTGAGACCGGGGAAGCGGGGCATTACATTAATAAGTGCCTGCTGTAACAGCTTCGGGTCAACATCCTCCTTAAGCTCAACGGAACAGCGGAAAATATTTGACCATTTACGGCTGTTCTGACCGGGGAAAAGTATACCTGCATTATCAAGCTTTAACCACTCGGGTGGAAGGAAATTCTTTTTATCTGCCAATCAGAACACCTCGCTTTCAAATCAATCATAATAATTATACACATATGAGGGTACTTTTGCAATACTTAAGTGGTTTTCATAATTTTGGTGAAAAATTCCTTTGTTGTGTAGCTGTTTGGTCTGTTAAACCTGCCCAGGTTTTGCAAAGAGCAGCCCTGTGTCAGTTTGTTTGCTGTTTCACGGCAGGTAAGGGTAATGTTGAATCCGTTATTTTTTATTATTTCCTCGCACCGACTGTTTTTGATGCCGTAGGGGTAAGCGAAAATTACAGGGGCTTCACCTGTGAGTGCAAAGAAGAGCTGATTGAATTTATCAATATCCGCATTTATTATTTTTGCGTAAGCCTCATCGTTTTCGCCATAAAGCTGTGCCATACCCCTTCTTGAGCCTAAGGAGTGGAGGTTGTATGTGTGACAACCTAACTCCACCAGGGGATTTTCACAAAGCAGCTTTATATCGTTTTCCGACAGGTATGCGTAGCTGTCGTTGGTTTCACCATTTTTTGTGTACATTTCAACAAGGGAGCCGATTACATTTACATTGGCAGGGAAGCCGTATTCCTCAAGCAGGGGAACAACCTTTGTTAAAAAGCTTCTTTCACCGTCATCAAAAGTAATTACAACAGGATTATTAGGCAGCTTTACACCTTCGTTAACATATTCCAGAAGCGTTTTGAAGGAAACAGGATTTATGTTATTTTCTTTCATATACTCAAAATCCTCTTTCAGGCGGTCTGCGGAGATTACATAATCGCCCCATAATTTGGGATTGCTGTGTACTTGATGGTACATTATTATAGGCAGATTTACATAGCTGCGGCTCATTGCATCAACATAAGGCGCAACGGAGTTAAGACAAGTTCCCAGTAACATAATACTACACAAAAACACAGATACAATAGCAAGCTGTCTGAAGGAAAATAGTTTGAACAATTATATCACCCCTGTAATGATATGAAAAAATTTTGGTATTTTTGCAAACAAATGTTTGCTTTTTCTGAAAAAGTATGATATTATGTACCATAAGAAGAGAAAATTTGTTCGGAAGGTGATTTTGTGGAGCCTATTAATGATACACAAAAACGTATATATGAATTTCTTGTGGAGCGTTCTCAGGATGGTGTTCCACCCTCAGTACGCGAAATCGGTGCAGCAGTAGGTCTTAAGTCTACGTCATCGGTGCAGGCAAACCTGGATGCACTTGAAAAGGCGGGCTATATAATGCGCGACCCTATGCTCAAACGCTCCATCCGAATTCTTGGTCAGGCGGAGAATATTACCCACGTACCGTTGTTAGGTACGGTTACTGCAGGTATGCCCATTCTTGCAGTTGAGCAGATAGAGGGTTACATTCCTTATACAGGCAGGGTGTCACGCGATAAGCCCTTGTTCGCTCTTACCGTAAAGGGCGAAAGTATGCTGTGGGCAGGTATACTTAACGGTGACGTTGTAATTGCGGAAAAAACACCTTATGCCGCAAACGGGGAGATTGTTGTGGCAATGATTGAGGATGAGGCAACCGTAAAAAGATTTTATAAGGAGAACGGTCACTTCCGTCTTCAGCCTGAGAATGATGAATTTGAGCCTATTATTACCGATGAGGTTGTTATTCTTGGTAAGGTTGTTGCTTTGTTCAGACAGTATTGATTATAATTTTGAGGGACTGTAAAAAACTAATGTTTTTACAGTCCCTTTTCTCTTGCCAAGCGTTACAGACTTTGGTATAATCATCATATATTTTTATGTGAGGTACAGGTATGATATTTTTTGTAATCATTCTTATAGCCATTATCTGCGGAGGAATGACAGCTGCCAAAAGGGGCGAATTTTTCACAGACTACTGTTCACCGAAAAACACAGGTACAATCAACGGTATTTTTTCGGTGCTTATTTTTCTGAGTCATATTGTAACATATATCAAGTTTGACGGCCCGTGGGATGAGCCTTATATGGCGTTCAGGTCCTTTATGGGTCAGCTTGTTGTTGCCACATATCTGTTTTATTCGGGCTACGGCATTATGGAATCATACAAGAAAAAGGGTCACAGCTATGCAATGTCAATACCTTTTCACAGGCTGTTTAAAACCTGGTACCACTTTGCAATTGTAATTTGTATGTTTGCCGTTGTTTCTATCGGAATCAGAAAGCTGGAATACACCCCTGCTGAGGTTGCCTTAGGCTTTACAGGCTATGTTTCCTTAGGCAACAGCAACTGGTATATGTTTGTTACATTTGCCTTGTATATAATCGTTTTCCTGTCCTTCTTCATTATGCGCAAATCCAAGCCCCTGGCAGTCGGTCTTGTTTTTGTACTGACTGTTGCATTGGCAATCTGGGAAAATGAAATGGGTCTTGCAAATACATGGTTTAACACAGTATTCTGCTTCCCTGTGGGAATGGTATTCTCCCTCGCCAAGCCCGTTGTTGACAAAATCCTGATGAAGAATGACCTTTTCTGGTTTGCAGGCTTCACAGCTTGTCTTGTGGTATTCGGCTTTTTCTCCCAGAATCGCGGTGAAAGCATAATTCATCACAATCTGTTTGCAATATTCTTTGCTGTAACTGTAACGGTAATGATGATGAAAATTCAAATCAGGAGTACAGTTCTGGATTGGTTCTCGGAGCATATTTTCAGCTTCTTCATTCTTCAGCGCATACCTATGCTGTTATTGCGCCACTACGGTTTTGCTCACGAGCCCTATTTCTATGTGATAATGTGCTTCTTTATTACGGTAGTAATGTCAATGTTCTTCGATGAGGCAATGAACAGGCTCGACAAAATCATATTCAAGCCCCGCAAGAAAATCCCACAGAAATAAACAAAGCCCGTTTACCTTAGCAGGTGAACGGGCTTAAAAATCAAAAAAGAGAAAATTTCTTATGTACCAATTATAGCATATATCAGTTGATAATACAAGACTTGAATAACGGAAATTGTTATAGTAAAATTTCAGGTACATTGATAAAAAGGAGATTGTGCCTTGTTTTTAAATGATATGTATGCAGAGCAGCTCAAGTACTACGGTGTACGGGAATTTCTTGACAGCGAAATTCAGCGGTTGAGAGAACTTATACAGGAGTATAAGGAGGACATCAAGGAGCAGGGCGGTGAGTTTAACCGCGACAACCCCATTGGTGGTATGTACTCGGGTATGGAGCTTACGGAAATCCATTATGAAATGGAAAAGAAAATGCTTTACTCCCAAGAGGCAAGCAACGATATTTACTTCTATAACAAGCTGCGTCTTTCACCGTATTTTGCAAGGGTGGATTTCAAAGCAGACGGGGCGTTGAAGGAGAAAACAGTTTATATCGGACTTCGTACGCTGCAGAATCCCGATACCTTTGAAATGTATGTTTGTGACTGGCGTGCGCCCATTGCCTCGCTTTTTTATGAGGATTTTGAGGAAAAAGCCTTTTTTGATGCGCCTCGCGGTAAAATGTACGGCGACTTACTTCTGAAAAGGCAGTACAAGTTTGAAAACGGTGAGCTTAAGTACTATGTTGACAGCGATGTAAAAATAGATGATGATATCCTCCGTGAGGTTTTGTCCTCTGCATCGGGTGAGCATCTGAAGGTTATTGTAAACAGTATTCAGCGCGAGCAGAATAAGGTTGTCCGTTACTCCGACGGGGAGAACCTGTTGGTGCTGGGCCCTGCAGGAAGCGGTAAAACCTCTGTCGGCTTTCACAGGCTTGCATATCTGCTGTACCGCAACAGAACAGAGCTCTCATCGGCAGAGATTATAATGTTCTCAAACAATGATATTTTTTCAAGCTATGTTGCGGACATCATACCTGAGCTTGGCGAGATGCCCATTAACTATGCCTCTTTTTACAGTATTTTTGCGGCAGAGCTTCCCACATTGAGGATAGGGGACTATTACTCCCTGGCGGATGATGTTTTGTCCGGCAACAACAAGCGACTCAGCAGTGCCGCTGTTAAAATGAGCGAGGATTTTCTTGATTTTCTTGATTGCGGTGCAAGTGCAGTTGAACCCGAGTTCAGCGACGTTACCGTTCACGGGGAAACAGTAATATCCGCACAACAGCTGCTTGACAGATTTTTGATGGACAGTGAAAACTCACCCAAAGCACGGGGAGAACGTCTTGCAGCGTTTTGCCAGAGTGTGATTGACGAGTTTTTTATGGACCGCAAAAAGGAGATTTATGCTTATCTTGATGAGGAAACCTCTATTGATGAGGATACCTCAAAGCTTGTAAAACGGCTCAGACGTGACACCAAGGCGGCGGCAGTTGATATGATTAAAAATGCTGTGCTTACAGACCCGTTGAATATATATATAAAGCTGTTGCGCGAATATGCGGAAGAAACAGGCAAGCCGGAGCTTCTGGAAACCTTGGGTAGTCTTAAAAACGGCATTGTTGAGTTTGAGGATGCTTTAGGTATTGTGCATGTAAAAACTGTTCTCGGCACATCTGCCGTGCTGTTGGGCGTTAAGCACATTCTTATAGATGAGGCACAGGATCTGTCCTTTGCCCAGCACACAATTATTAAGAGAATGTTCCCCCGGGCAAGGGTGACGTTGCTTGCAGATACTAACCAGGCCCTCATTGAAGGTATAAATACCGTGGATGAAGAAAAGCTGGCAGAGCTTTATTCCGCAAAAACGCTCAGACTTAACAAAAGCTACCGTTCAACAGAGCAGATAAACACCTTTGCTCTTGATTATCTTCCCCCCGAAAAAAGGTATGAAATTTTTCAGCGTGAGGGTGAAGAGGTGAGTGTTCTCAAAGGTAACGGGGCTTTACTGCTTGACACAATCAAGGCGGAGGGTGCAAAGGGAAAAACACTTTGCGTAATCACAAAAACTGCTCAGCAGTCACGCAAACTTTATGCAGAGGTAAAAAAGGCAGTTGCAGATGTTCGCTTGTGCGATAATAAGTCGTGTCAGCTATCAGCCGCACCTGTTATTATGCCCCTGGCTCTCACAAAGGGTCTTGAATTTGACAGTGTTATTGTTGCTGATGAAAACGGGTGCTTTTCGGATGAGGAGAACAAGCGCTTTATGTACCTTGCCTCCACAAGGGCACTACACAAATTAACAATTTGTCAGTATTAAAAGAACAACAGTTCGCCGTGGCGAACTGTTGTTTCGTTTATATAGCATTTGCAATATTTTTGTTGACCTCTTCTCTCAGATTGAGCAGCCAGCGTTTTTCGTGGGGGTATGTAGCAAAGCTTAAAGGTATATCCAGGTCTTTTTCAATAAGCTTTAACACATAATCACGGCTTGTAAGCCTCTCCAACAGTCGCAATGCTCTTAAATCCTGAAGGGCATCGGCAAAAACAAGGTGCCTTAAAGAATTAAGGGGTACACCGCCCTCACCGGGGTAAACAACAAAGCTGTCGCCTGAGGGGAAGCCGCCACCTGCATCTGTAACTGTGTAGGGGTCAATGGGGTGTTTTGAATACTGCGCATGCCAGAAGTTGTGGCCCCAGTGTAAAAAGCCCTTTGTGTCATATTTGTACAGCAAGACACCTAAGACCCTGTTGCGTAAAGAGGGTTGGGCAAACATTCTGTTGGGCAGATATTTGTTTGTCTGAGCGCAACAGTAATATGTCCAGAAATCCTTAACCTCTGCTCTGAAAACATCTGCTTCGCTTTCGGCACAAACGGGAGTTTTTATAAGGCCGTTTTTGAAATATTCAATATCTGACAGAGCATCAAGTGAATTAAAGTCGCCAAAGTATTTTTTAACAATGTCAGCGGCTTTGGTGTATTGCTCAAGCTGTTTTTCATTAGGCTCGTCTGAAACGTGCACCCAACAGCGGTCTTTGATGCCAAGGGCTTCAGCTTCCTCTCGCAAAGCAACTGAAAATTGTGCAAGGAAATTAGTGTATTCTTCACCTGCGGCTTCTGTTTCCCAGCCGAAAATACGTGTTTCTGTGCCGTCAACGTCTGCCATAATTTTTGGTGCGTGCTCTGCGCCCCATTGAGTGAAAAGGTGTGAAATTTCAAATGCTTCAATACCATTCTTAAGGCAGATTTCCACATATTTTCTGAAATTTGTGAAATCAAAGGTGTAGCTGTCACCCTGCTTTTTTACACCCACAAGCTGAAATGTGGGTCTTTCACCACCAACGGCTGTATCCAGGGGCGGTGTGAATACAGGCGTCATAAGCATATTCACGCCACGCTCACGAGCATTTTTAATAAAGCGGTCTGCAATTGCCCAATATTCATCAGAGCAAGGCTCAACGTTATAGTATGTGCAAAGGCAATCATTGTGGAACCAGTTTGTAAAAAAGAAGTCTTGCTTTGGTAATTGGGCATCAATAATGTTAAGTTCAAAGCATTTTTCAGCAATAGAATCACCATGAACGATTTTTATGGTGATGCTTTGCTTACCAACAATATTTTTTGTGGGCTTATATTCAAACCAGAGCGAGGTCCATTCATTTTCGGTGAGCGAAATATCACCGCTTGCAGGCATAAGCAAATCAGGAAATTCCTTGATGCTGTTCGGGTAATGAAAGTCATCAGAATCCTCATATTTTGTTGTGCCTGCAGGGATATTTTTGACCTCGTAAACAGTAATATCATCTTTAATGGGTGATATTACCTCAACATTTATTTTTGTTTCACTTTCATTTTCGGGTAATACTGCAACCTGAAATGAAAAATTCTCGTTAGAGAGAGCTGAAAATGAAGTGAACTCACTTTCATTTGGTTCAATATTTTTAAAAACCTTTGACAGTGATGATAATAATAGGGCTTTCATATTATTTCTCCTCTGTTTTTTTATCTATACCCCTTTTTCTGAGAATAAAGAGAGGGATAAATACAAGTGCCGCAACAGCCGCGCTGTAAAGGAACATTTTCGCATCGGGGACGGATAATTGGGTTATAACCTCTTCGCCGGCAACAATGTTTACCTGCTCATATGTTGCACCTGCACTTCTGCAAGCATAGTCACCGATTGCAGGACCTACAATCATGGGAATGAGCACGAAGAAGATCATACGTATACCCTGGAAAAGACCTGTTTTTTCAGGGGGAGTGAAGTCTCGTATTGTGGCACCGAACTGAATGGTAAGGATAAGATATCCGATAAAGGTCGGGCCGATACCTGCAAGTAATATATAAAGACTGTTAGACATTGAAAGAATAAGAAGACCTACAATAAGAGCTGCTACAGCAAGTGAAAAAGCAAGAAGCTTCTTCTTTGAGGCAACCTTCATAAGGGCAATAACGCCTGCCAGAAGAATGGCAACTGCCATAACACCAAGTACAATAACCTTGGGAAGAGCTGAGGATAAAAGTGCCTGGTTTGCAGGGTCTTCGAGTATCACGTACTGCAGATAAACTATGAGATAGGGGAAGAAAACCTGGAATGCGCAGTTGAAAATACACATTGCAGCAAGAACAAGATAAAGAGTGGAGTTTTCTTTAATAACAGATGGCTTGAAGCCGTAGAAAAGGTCAGCCCAATAGCTTGTTTTCTTTTCTTCACGTACTACGTGCTCAGGCTCCTTGAGAGTGAAAAGACCAATAACACCGGCAAAGGCAACCAAAAGACCGAGTATACCGAAGAAGAGCTTGTAAGAAACAAGACCTGTCTGAGTAACCGTACCGGCACCCATAACAATGCCGATAGCAACGAAGCCTACAATGGTAAAGGTAGTTTCAACCTTGGGCCTTACGGTGGGGGTCGTAATGTCGGTAACCCATGCATTGAATGCAGAGTCATTACTTGTGGAGCCCATAAATGTCATAACCATATCCATTATGATAACAGTCCATACAGTAACCGTAAGAATCTGTGCAGCATCGGAAAGACCGAAGATGGAAGAGATGTTTTCTTTTGTGATAAATCCGAAAAGGGCTGTAATTCCGCCCCAAAGAATATATCCTATAGAGATAAACACCTTGCGGTTTTTCAATCTGTCGCTGAAGGTACCCATAATAAAGGTTGTAACAACAGCAGTAACTGCAGACAGAGCAACCATTCGGCTGACTGCGGTTGAAGGCGCCATTGAGCCTAAAACGGCTTCCTTGGTAGCGGTTGCGTAAACCTCGTTGTAAAGGAATGTATTGAAATACATATTTTCAAGATTCCAAGCGATACCGCCTATAAGACAAAACAGGCATACATTAAACCAGTTTAACGGTGAGAGCCTGTCTGTGGTGAGCGGACTGATTTTTTTCTTGCTCATAAAAGCACTCCTTAAGTTTAGTATGAGTATATTATAGTTATAAAAATATTGTGTGTCAAGAATTGCAGTATATGAATAAACAATACTTATTTTGTCAATAATTTTACAATAAAAAAGACCGAGGAACAGTTTACAAATTTAAAACCTTGTGGTATGATAAATCAGTTAATTGTATTTTCAAAAAGGAGGTATTGCTTTGGAGCATCCGGTTGTTCATTTTGCAGCACAAAAGGCGTTGCACAGAGTTTTGAAGTATATTGATAAAGCGCCGGAAGAGAACCTTCTTAAAATACTTAACATTGCTGAAAGATATTTCAAAATGTTCCCTGCGGAGAACTTTACCAAAATGAAAGCGGCAGTCAACGACAAGGACAATGTTTACGTTGCACTTGCAAAAAATATTCTGAATGATGTTGACCGCGGCCTTGTTGAGTCATTGTTTATATCAATGGGTGTCCATGCAGGCTACTTTGGCACAAAAACAGTCCGTGCCAACCGCGATAAGTACAATTGTAATATCCCCTTTACCATTTTGTTTGACCCTACAAGCGCATGCAATCTCAGCTGTAAGGGCTGTTGGGCGGCAGAGTATGGTCACAGTATGCAGCTTTCTCTTGATGAAATGCGCAGTATTGTAAAACAGGGCAAGGAGTTAGGAACACACTTTTATATGCTCACGGGCGGAGAACCGCTTATACGAAAGGCCGATATTATCACTCTTGCATGGGAGAATCCGGAATGTGTTTTCCTTATTTACACCAATGCCACATTGGTGGATAAAAAGCTTTGTGATGATATTAAGCGTTGCGGCAACATTACCCTTGCACTTTCCATTGAGGGTGACGAGTGCAGTAACGACAACCGACGTGGTGAGGGCGCATATAAAACAACAATGCAGGCTATGGAGCTGCTCAAAAGCGAAAAGCTCCTGTTTGGTATCTCCGTTTGCTACACATCAGAGAATGTTTCTTATGTTACATCTGATGAATTTATAGATAAAATGGTTGAATCAGGGGTTAAATATGCCTTCTATTTCAACTACATGCCTGTGGGTAAAAATGCTGTCAAGGAGCTTATCCCCACGCCTACACAGCGCAAATATATGTACCTTTGGATGAAGAAAATGCGCAACAGTCACACGGGAAAACCGCTTTTTGTTATGGATTTTCAGGACGACGGCGAGTACGTGGGAGGTTGCATCGCAGGTGGCAGAAACTACTTCCACATCAATTCCAACGGTGACATTGAGCCCTGTGTTTTTGTTCACTATTCTGACTCAAATATAAGGCAGGATACGCTGTTTGAAGCCCTTAACAAGCCCCTGTTTATGGCTTACAGAAAGGGGCAGCCCTTTAACGACAATCATCTTATGCCCTGTCCTATGCTGGAAAATCCCCACATTCTCAGGGAGATTATAAACTCAACCGGTGCCCGATCCACAGACTTTGTGGAGAAGGAAACAGTTGAAGAGCTTTGCGGCAAGTGTGAGGATTTCAGTAAAGCCTGGGCTCCTGTGGCAAAGGATTTGTGGGATAACAATCCCCATCCGAAGACATTTACCCAGTATTATAGGGATACCCCCGAAGGTAAAAAAGAATAACGAACAAAACCGACGAATTTGAATGTTCTCGTTTTCGTCGGTTTTATTTTTTGCCCAAAAAAGAAACAATTTGTTAACAAAAAAGAATCTATTTGGTTGTTGATTTTAACAATAATGTTGCGGTTATTTGTCTAAATTGTAAACAAGTGCCGAATTTGTTTGTGCAACATTGACGAACCAGGCTTTGAATGGTATAATACGACACAATATAAAGGAATACATATATAATGTAAATTTCTTGAGAGAAATAGAAAGGTGAGACCATGAAAAAAACAAGAAAAATTTTGTCATTTGTGCTTTCTGTTCTTGTCGCCGTAGGCAGTATGCCTATGGTTTACACAGCAACAGCGGCATCAGATGCAGTAGCCTTTGCCGCATCTGACAAGGGTACGCTTGATAACCCCACAAAGCCCGTAGCGGCTTCAGGTGTTCTTGAGAGGGAAGACCTTTATAAAATGAACATCAACTCACAGAGTACATCGTACACATTCTATCAGACTAAGAACGACGAGTACTTCACTTACGGACAGACTCAGGGTCTTCAGCATTATTATGAAACAAGTGTCAGCTCAAGAACACTGACCTTTGAGAGTATAGGTTTTTATGAGGGCGCATCCGAGATGAACGGAAACACCGAGCCTATTGAGGTGTCTGCAGGCTTCGGCAGATGGGAAAGTCCTGTTATAACCGATAACCCCACAACCGATTTCCTTGCAAAATACTATGTTTCAAACCAATGGAAATCAACTAACACAAATGCGGGCGAGGTAGGCTCAAAGCCCGAGAACTTCGTTCTTGGCGGTGCATGGACTGATATCGGAGGCTGTAAGGTTTACACCTGGCAGAACGATGTTATCTTCAAGGGTAATTCTGCTGATGTTACAGGTGAAATCAACACAGGCTACTATGAACAGCTTAAATGGAACTGGGTAAGCAGCGATGCATCTGCGGCGTTTGACCTTCGCATAGGTACAACAATCCGTGTTCTTGATGCACGTAAACTTGCACAGGAAATAGCAGAGGCTGAAGAAATCCTTGCCAATCCGGACAACTACACAGATGAGTATATTTCATCTGTTGAGGCTACACTTAATACAATTCCCGACGATTTAAGGGATTTTTCTGTTGTTTATGACCAGAGCGTTATTGATAACTATGCAAAGCTTCTTGAGGATGTGAGTCTTAACTCTGCTGACTACACAGAGTACAACGAGGTGTATAAATCACTTAAGGGCGTTTCAAATGAAATAGGTGCCTTCACCGATGCAAGCTTTGAAGCATTCAAGACAGAGATAAACAGAATCAACACAAATCTCCCCAAAAACCTTGATAAAACCAAGCAGGCAACTGTTGATGCGGCAACTCAGGCACTTAAGGATGCTTATGAAATTCTTGTGGCAACTGATATCAGTGAAACTGAGGATTCATATTATTTTCAGGGCACAGATAATAGCGGTAATGTAGATATCACCGTTAAGAATGTAAACCTTAAGTTTATGCAGACAAAGGATAATCAGCAGTTTGCATTTACTCAGAGCTGGATACTTAATAGAACAGGTGGTTCAAACAAGAGAATTATTTACCGTGTTACAATTGACGATACATACCCATTGTATTGCGGAAATACTTCGTGCCAGAGTATTCCCTCTATTACAGAGAACAAAACATCAGAGTTCCTTGCAAGAATGAGCTCAGGCTACACAACATTAACTGCAGATGATGCGGATGGTACATCATTTACCGCAAAAGAGTTTACTACATGGGCATCCGATGATGGTCTTGTTTCCAATGGTATGTTTAATCACGAGGTAGGGCTTGAAGAGAAGAGCTATACCGCAACAGTAACACCCACATTTGTTGGTAACTCTGCTACAGAGTCAGGTGAAATAACCTCAAACTTTGTACAGAGAATCGGTTATAAATATTATACAGGTCTCTTCCAGTACAAATATCGCCACTTCCATGTTAATTCAACGGTTACAGTTACTGATGTGCGACAGCTTATTGGTGCAGTTGAGGATGCAAAGGAAACACTCAATAATCCCGGCACTCATTCTGAAGGTTATATTACAGCTCTTGCAGCGGCTGTTGATTCAGTTCCCGTTGAATTGCTCCGTGGCGTTGAGTACTACACTCAGGCAGAGGTTGATAGGCTTTATAACGATATCACAACAATTCCCGAATCAGTTGCAGATTATTCTGAGTTTGTGGAAGTCTTCGAGATGATGACTTCACTTAACAGTGAAAAATATACGGAAGACAGCTATGATGCCTTTATTGACGAAATCTATGCAATCAACCAGAATCTTTCCAAAAATCTTTCTGCAGATAATCAGGCAACAGTTGATGCGGCAGTAGATGCACTTTATGCTGCATACAACAAGTTGGTTTCATGTCATCTTAACGATGATAACGTATTTACTCAGGACGATATTTCAGAGACAGGTAACAGTCCCTTTGAGTTTACCGTTGCATCAAATGAGTACAATTTCATGCAGACTGTAGACGGTCAGAAGTTTGCAATCAGAACAGACCTTACAGTAAGAAACGGCAAATCACGTTATAACTGTAACCTTCTTTCATTCAAGTTTTCAGGTGTAAGCGCTGACGAGGTAGACAATATATGCGGCGGCAGAGCAACACCTGACGCTGGCTGTCACAACGGTGAAAATGTTCTTGAAAACCAGTCAGCACTTGTACTCAGCGTGGTTGAGGGAGTAAATGTTTACAGTACTGCAGATGATGCGGGTGATATCGGTGAGCATACTACATGGGTAAACACCGAGGGAGTTGCTCTTTCAACCAACGGTGTTCTTAATAATCCCACAACTCTTTCAACATCGGATTCTTCTGCTTATGCAGAGTATTATTACACCGGTGCAAGCGGTAATCAGGAGACAATTCAGCCCATTGATGTTAAGTATGCATTCCGTATCGGTTGGTCATACTACGAAACCGTTCTCGGTATTACAGGTGATACTGTTCGTCGTCACGCACATATTCCCGTTACAGTGAAAATTACTGACGCACGTGCGCTCCACACTCTTTACAATCAGGTTGCTGACATTCTTCAGGGCGAATCTGATAAAAACTATACATTTGACTCTCTTGTAAATCTTTACAATGCTTACACAGCAACAGATTCAAAAATGGCTAACGGTGACGAGTACTATACTCAGGATGAGGTTAATGCTGAGTATGCTGCACTTAAGTCTGCCTTTGATTCACTCCAGGAGGGTGCAGATTACAGCGACTATTTCAAGGCTTATGTTGAGGCTCAGGAAATTATCAATTCCGGAAATACAGATTCAAGAGGCAATGCACTCTATGATGAGGAAACCTATACAAAGTTTGTTGATGTTGTAACAACAACAAACAATGAGCTTGATAAAAATCTTTCCGCAACAGAAGAAAATCAGGCAACTGTTGATACTGCAACAGAGCGCATAAATGAGGCCCTTGCTGCCCTCGAACAGGGTAAACGTGCGGATTATTCTGAACTCAACGATGCAATGACTGAGGCAGAGAAAATCCTTAACGCACCCGAGGGTACATATACACAGTCAACTCTTGATGCACTTCGCGAGGCATATAACAATGCAACCGCACTTGACAAAACCTTACCTGCAAGTGAGCAGGCAACAGTTGATGCAGTAACATCTGCTCTTGAGGCAGCTCTTGCAGATGTAATGTACAAGGCGGATTATTCAGAATTTGATGATGCCTATTCACAGGTTCAGGATATTGTAAAAAATCCCGACAATTACTCAGGTGCAACAGTTGAGGCAGCTCAGAAGGCACTTGAAGAAGCAGATAAGCTTAATAAGGATTTGCCCGATACAGCAGATAACCGTGCTGTAATCAAGGAAGCAACAGACAAACTTAAAGAGGTTCTCAACAATGTTGAAAACAGAGCCGATTATGACGAGTTTAACTCAGCTGTTGACAGCCTTGAGGAAATTGTAAAAAACCCCGATAATTATACTAAAGAAACAGTAGATGCAGCCCGGAAAGCTCTTGAGGATGCCGAAAACTTTGACAAAACACTCGGCGAGTCACAGCAGGGTGTAGTTGATGAATTCACAAACGGCCTTAAGGATATAGCAAACAATGCTCAGACAAAGGCAGATTATACAGACTACAACAATGCAAAGTCTGAGGCAGATAACCTTGTAAATGACGATGGCAACGGCAACCCTGTTTATGACGAAAATGCTTTCAATGCATATAAGGAAGCTGTAGAGAAGGTTGATAACGCTCTCAACAAGGACCTTTCTTCAGATAATCAGGCAGTAGTTGATGAAGCAACTAAGGCTCTTACTGATGCAAAGGCAGAGCTCGAAAACAACAAGAAAGCTGACTACACAGATTTCAATGCTGCAAAGGACGCACTTGAAGAGATTGTAAATGCTCCCGAGGGCACATACACAGATGAAACTGTAAAGAATGCACAGGATGCTCTTGATGCAGCAAATCAGATTCCTGATGACCTGGTTGTTGGTGAAAACAATGCAAACCAGAACATTATTGATCAGGCAACCCAGGGTATGCAGGCAGTAATCAACTCCGCAGAAAAGAAAGCGAATTATACTGAATTCGACAAGGCTGTTGAAGACCTTGAAAGCATTGTAAATGCTCCCGAGGGCACATATACAGATGAATCTGTGAAGAATGCACAGGATGCACTTGACAGTGTTGCAGGTGTTGATAAGGACCTTCCTCAGTCAGCACAGGGCACACTTAATGAAATCACAGCAGGTCTTAAGGATGTATTTAACAGCGCTCAGACAAAGGCAGATTATACAGACTACAACAACGCAAAGTCTGAGGCAGATAGCCTTGCAAATGACGACGGCAACGGCAACCCTGTTTACAACGAAGATGCTTTCAATGCATATAAGGAAGCTGTAGAAAAGGTTGATAACGCTCTCAGCAAGGACCTTTCTTCAGATAATCAGGCAGTAGTTGACGAAGCAACTAAGGCTCTCGAGGATGCTAAGGCAGAGCTTGATGCATACAGATATTACACAATAACATTCTATGATGCAAACGAGTATGTTTTAGGTATACAGCAGTTTGTTGCGGGCACAACCTTCGGTTCTGTTGCCGCACCTGCACTTCCCGAAAGCACAGAGACCGTGGCTTATGTGGGTTGGCTGTATCCCGAGGGCGTTCTTGTTCAGGGACAGGATGTTCTTACAGGTGACATATCTGTCAGCGTAGCCTATGAAGATAAGGTTCTCAAAATAATTGACGGCTCAGGTCTTTCAGTTGATGCTGAAACAGGCTATATTGTTACCGAGGGTCGCTCATTGACAGTTGCAGATATACTTGCAAAGTTTGAGAACGATGCAGACTTACTTGAGATTAAGAGCTTTGAAGGTGTTACACTTGGTAGTCTTGATTATGTAGGCTCCGGTGCTACCATCACTCTTAAATCAAAGTACACAGATGCTGTTTATGAAACAAAAACATTCGTTATCTACGGTGATGTTACAGGTGACGGTCACGTTGATGATGATGACTACGCAGTATCAAGAAGGGCAACTATCCTTCCCGGTGCATATAACGAAAGCAACCACTACTTCTTTGTGGCAAACGACGTTGCTAAGGATGGCTATATTGATGCTCTTGACACAGCTTACATCAGCCTTATGGTAAAGGGCTACAGATAAGCTTTATACACAAATTTACTCCGTATCCGAGTTTTGTTTAATAAGGGTTTGTTCCCTTGTTACTCCGAGCGTAGGATACGGAGTTTTTGTCATTGTTAACATAAATATACTGCTCCTTTTGTGCCATTGGCTATTTACAATGAAAATGAATTTGTGTTATAATGTAATATATATCAGTATATTCGAGAGGTGTAACCTTATGGAGCGTAAAAGCGGCGTTTTAATGCACGTTTCTTCCCTTTGGGGTGACTATTCCTGCGGAAGTTTCGGCAAGGCCGCACGGGAATTTGTGGATTTTTTGTGTGAGGGCGGTTTTTCATATTGGCAGGTGTTGCCCTTCGGGCTTGTTGATGAGTGTAACTCCCCGTACAAATCCTATTCAACCTTCGGCGGTAACCCTTATTTTATTGATTTGGAGCAGCTTCATCTGCAGGGGTTGATTACCTCGGAGGAGCTGCAGGGTGCAAGGCAAAACACACCCTATTCCTGCGAGTTTGGCTCTTTGCGTCAAGAACGTGTGCCGCTTCTTATAAAAGCCTCGTTCCGTGTTACGGAGAGCTTGCGACATTCAATAAACGAATTTATAGATTCTAACTCACATCTGGCGGATTTCTGCATATTTATGGCTCTCAAAAGTGCCAACAATCAGGCGGAGTGGACAGAGTGGACTGTTACCGACTATTCGGCAGAGGTTGAGTTTGGTTGGCGCTTTATTCAGTATTGCTTTTTTACCCAATGGGCACAGGTTAAAGAGTATGCAAACTCAAAGGGTATAAGAATTATTGGCGACATACCCATTTATGTTTCTTTTGATTCCTCGGATGTTTACTTTAACCGTAGTCTGTTCCTTATGGATGATAACAACCATCTTACAGATGTGGCAGGTGTTCCGCCCGATTATTTTGCTGAGGACGGTCAGCTCTGGGGTAACCCTCTTTACAATTGGCAAGCCCTTGAACAAACCGATTTTAAATGGTGGAAGGACAGAATTGCCTGTGCTCTTCAGCTTTTCGATGGTGTACGCATAGACCATTTCCGCGCATTTGAAAGCTTTTGGGCTGTTGACGGCAAGGCAAAAACTGCCCGTGAGGGCAAGTGGGTAAAGGGACCCGGAATGAAGCTCATTAACGCGCTTAAATCCGTAGCAGGTGATAAGCTTATTATCGCAGAGGATTTAGGTGATATTACAAAAGAGGTTATTGAGCTTGTGGAGGAAAGCGGTTTTCCCGGTATGCGTGTGTTCCAGTTTGGCTTTCTGGGCGGTGAAACACCCCATAAGCCACACAATTACATAAATAACTGTATTGCTTATTCCGGAACCCACGACAACAACACCCTTCTGGGCTATCTGTGGGAAACTCCCATGGATGTCAAGCACAATATTATGCGCTATTGTGCCTGCGACCCGGACAGATGGAATGAGGACGGTTGCCGTGCCATCATCCGCACCATTATGGGCAGTAATGCAGGTCTTTGTATATTCCCTGTGCAGGATTTATTAGGCTATGGTAACGATACGCGTCTTAATGTGCCCGGCAGGGCAGAAGGTAACTGGATGTACCGTATAACAAAAGAGCAGTTAAATTACATTGATACTGCAGAATATAAATACTACAATTCAATTTACGGAAGGTAAGTTATGGCTGATTTAAAAGATATTACCCTGTTTTTACTTGATATGGATGGAACCGTTAACCTGGGTTATGACCCCATTGACGGAGCTAAAGAGTTTCTGGAAACACTTTTACAGCAGGGGAAAAATTTCATTTTTCTTACAAACAACTCATCAAAAAGCAAGCTCGATTATGTGGAAAAAATGCGTTCCTTAGGCTTCCCCTGTGAGGAGGAAAATGTTTTTACCTCGGGTATGGCAGCAGGAATGTTCCTTGAGGAAAACAAAAAGGGTAGCAGAGTATATGTTTGCGGTACCCGTTCACTTGTTAATGAATTAGGGAATTATGATGTGGATATTGACCCCACGGGGGAAAATGCCGACACTGTCCTTCTGGGGTATGATACAGAGCTGGATTACAAAAAAATCCGTACAGTCTGTGACCTGCTTGACGGCGGAGCAGACTATTACGCAACAAATATTGATATGGTTTGCCCGATTGAGGGTGGCAGATATCTCCCTGATTGCGGCAGCTTTGCAGATATGTTTGAGCAGGCTGTCAAACGACGCCCGCGGTTTTTGGGTAAGCCTGACCGCACAATGATTGATATTATTGCCAAGGCACAGGGTGTACCCTATGAAAATATTGCTATGGTAGGTGACCGTATTTATACCGATGTAAAAACAGGTATAAATGCAGGGGTTACATCAATTCTCGTGCTTTCCGGCGAAACCACTATGGATGATTACCGCAAATCAGACGTTAAGCCCGACTATATTCTTGATTCTGTCAAGGATATTCTTAACGCCATAAAATAACAGGAGGCTTGTATGAAAAGATTTTTATGTATTTTAACGGTTATTACACTTTTATTTTCTATGAGTGCACTTAATCTTACCGCAACGGCACTTGTTGACACAACCGTTGTGTATGGCGATGTGGATTGTGACGGAGTTGTGGAGGTAACCGATGCACGCGATATTCTCATGGCAGCAGCAGGTCTTATGAGCTTCACTGATCCTGATGTTGTAAAACGTGCGGATATAAACGGCGATGGTGCAATTACTCTTTACGATGCACGTCAGGTTTTGCGTGGCTGTGCCGAGCTTGTGTCACTCCAGCCCACAGGAGCCTTCAGCGGCTTTACAGGGGATGCAACCTTTCAGACAAGTGAACAGGCAATAGCGGTTTTTAACACCCTGCTTAACAGGGTTAAAACAGATAAACCCGGTTTTATCCGTAGCGAGAGTGTAGAGGTTATTAACTTTGATATTGCTGAAATAAATCTGGTTGGCATTAACTTCGGCAACTCCTCCGAAGGCGTTTCACAGACAATACGCGATATGATTGTGAAGGAGTCGGACCCTGAGACAGCACAGGTAGTTGTAAAAGGTCAGAATTCCGATAACGCTATGTCTGCCGAGACAAAGGAGTATGTTTCAAACCTTAAGGAAAACGATATTTACGGCATAAATGCAGCCTTTGATCAGGAGAACGGCATTATCACTATTTCAGTTGCTCTTGCAGACTGCGAAATTGCCAATGTCAGTCAGACTGCTTATGCAGATGTTTTCAATCCCGTAATTCTTCAGGAGAATTCAGAAAGCACGGTTGAAAATATTTTTGGCGCAAATACATTTGAGGATGCACGGAAAAAAGAGCTTAAAAATGCAGTTCTTACAGTAGTTATTGACAGCGCAACCACAAATGTAATTTCATATTCAACCTCTTATGAAACACATATGTATCTGGAGAACTCCGTTTTTGGAGTCAATTCCACACTCTCTGCAAAGCTTAAGGGCGTAGAGTATGCTACAAGAATTACAGTTACATACGATGAATTCCAATGGTAAATATGTGATTAACACTTAACAAAAGGAGTGTATTATATGAAAAAATATGTATTGGCTCTCGACCAGGGTACAACATCATCACGTACCATAGTTTTTGATAAAAAAGGTCGGATTGTCAGCAAGGCTCAGTATGAGTTCGAGCAGATTTATCCCAAGTCAGGTTGGGTAGAGCACAATCCTTATGAAATACTTGACTCCCAGTTAAGGTCATTGAGTTCTGCGCTTATGCAGGGTAAAATTGACCCTAAGGAAATTGCCGCAATAGGCATTACAAACCAGCGCGAAACTACCATCCTGTGGGATAAGGAAACAGGCAAGCCCGTATATAATGCAATAGTATGGCAATGCCGCAGAACTGCGGATATCTGCGAAGAGCTCAAGGCGGAAAGCGGTCTGCCCGAATACATTCAGGAGCATACGGGTCTTATAATAGACGCATATTTTTCAGGCACAAAAATCAAATGGATTCTTGACAACGTACCCGAAGCCCGCAAGCTTGCAAACGAAGGCAAGCTCCTTTTCGGCACCGTTGAAACCTGGCTTATCTGGAATCTCACCGGCGGCAAGGCTCACGTGACAGATTACTCAAACGCTTCACGTACAATGCTTTTCGACGTTGATAAGCTCTGCTGGGACCGTCTGCTTTGCGACAGACTCGGAGTGCCCATGAAGATTCTGCCCGAAGCTGTTCCCTCAAGCAAGGTTTACGGCTCGGTTGCAAAGGGAATCATAGGCCTTGAATCCCTTGAAGGTATTCCGATTAGCGGCGCTATCGGCGACCAGCAGGCGGCGCTCTTCGGTCAGTGCTGCTTTGAAGCAGGTCAGGCTAAAAACACCTATGGCACAGGCTGCTTCCTCCTCATGAATACAGGTAAAAAGCGCACAAAATCAAAGAGCAATCTTCTTACCGGCGTTGCCTGGGGTATAGGCGACGAGGTTGAGTATGACGTTGAAGGCTCCGCTTTCAACGCAGGCTCAGTTATAAAATGGCTTCGCGATGAAGTGCATCTTATCGATACCGCAAGACGCTGCGACGAGCTTGCGGAAAGCGTTCCGGATGCAAACGGAATCTATTTCGTTCCCGCATTCACAGGCCTCGGCGCACCCTACTGGGATATGTATGCAAGAGGCTGCATCGTCGGCCTTACAAGAGGCGTAAACCGTGCCCACATTGCAAGAAGCGTGCTTGAAGCCATTGCTTATCAGATGACTGATCTTCTTGAAGCAATGAAGAACGATTCAGGCATTGAATTTACCGAGCTTCGTGTTGACGGCGGTGCATCGGTAAGCGATATAATGATGCAGATTCAGTCCGACCTTATCCGCTGCATGGTTGTACGTCCGAAAACTGTTGAAACCACCGCACTCGGCTCCGCTTACCTTGCAGGTCTTGCTGTCGGATTCTGGAAAAGCAAAGAAGAAATCATCAAAAACCGTGAGATTGATAAGGTCTTTGCTCCTCAGATGCCCGTTGCCGAGCGTGACAGACTCTATGCCGGCTGGAAGCGTGCCGTTGAACGCTCAAGAGATTGGGAAACAAAAGAATAATTACCTTGAAAGGGGATTTTTATAATGGATTATGCAAAAGAATCCTTGCGCCTTCACTATGAGTGGAAGGGCAAGCTCGAAACAAAAGCAAGAACACACGCAACCGACAAAGAGTCGCTTTCTCTTGCTTACACGCCCGGCGTTGCCGCACCCTGCCTTGAAATAAAGGATGACGTTAACAAGAGCTATGAGCTCACAAGACGCTGGAACACTGTAGCCGTTGTGACCGACGGTACTGCCGTGCTCGGTCTCGGTGATATCGGACCCGAGGCAGGTATGCCCGTTATGGAAGGTAAATGCGTGCTCTTTAAGGAGTTCGGCGACGTTGATGCAATTCCTCTTTGCATCAAGTCAAAGGATGTTGACACAATCGTTGACACAGTTGCTCTTATTTCAGGCTCCTTCGGCGGCATCAACCTTGAAGATATAGGTGCTCCCCGTTGCTTTGAGATTGAAAGAAAGCTCAAGGAAAAGACAGATATTCCCATTTTCCACGATGACCAGCACGGTACGGCTGTTGTCTGCTCAGCAGCTCTTATCAACGCTCTCAAGCTTTCAGGCAAGAAGATTGAAGACTGTGTAGCAGTATTCAACGGTGCAGGTGCAGCAGGCGTTGCAATTGCAAAGCTCTTTCTTGCTATGGGCATCAAGGATGTTATTATGTGCGACCGTAAGGGTGTAGTTCATAAGGACAGAGA
>JAZULH010000007.1:0-45795 GCA_045602985.1 Acutalibacteraceae bacterium
TGGTGGGAAGGTCTTGACAAGAATCCTCCTGCAAATGCAGTTGAATGGAAGGGTAACCCCTGGAATGGTCAGGAAAGCGAAGAAAAAGGCGCTCATCCCAACAGCCGTTTCACAGCTCCTGCTGTTAACTGTCCTTGCCTCAGCCCCGAATTTGAGAACCCCAACGGTGTTCCGATTTCAGCTATCGTATTCGGCGGCAGACGTGCTAAGCTTGCTCCCCTCGTATATCAGTCACGTGACTGGAACCACGGTGTATTTGTTGGTTCAATTATGGCTTCTGAAACAACTGCAGCAGCTGCTGGTGCAGTAGGTGTTGTTCGCCGTGACCCCATGGCTATGCTTCCCTTCTGTGGCTATAACATGGCTGATTATTGGCAGCATTGGATTGACATCGGTGCTACACTTGACCCTGACAAGGCTCCCAAAATCTTTAACGTTAACTGGTTCCGTAAAGATGACGACGGCAACTTTATGTGGCCCGGTTTCGGTGATAACCTCCGTGTTCTTGACTGGATTATTGACCGTTGCGAAGGCAAGGTTGATGCTAAAGAAACAGAAATCGGTTACATCCCCTATGCTAAAGACATTAATATTGAAGGTCTTGAGGGTGAGGTTTCAATCGAATCTCTTGAGAGCATTCTTGAGGTTGAAAAAGAGCTCTGGCAGGAAGATGCTAAGGGCGTTGAAGAATTCTACGCTAAATTTGGCGATAAGATTCCTCCCGTACTTGTTAAGGAGCTTGAAACTCTTAAGAAAAACGTTCAGTAATATGACTTATCAGGGCTATGCTGCTGCATAGCCCTTAAGTGCATTATATAAATATAAAATACTCAGGAAAGAAGTTTTATCAATGGCAAAGCTTACAAGAGAAACAAAAGACGGTATCTATTCACTTATGCTCACTCCCTTCAACGAGGACAGAAGCATTGACTACAATACATATGAAGAGTATGCAGACTGGCAGGTATCCCAGGGTGTTGCTCACCTTTTTGCAGTTTGCGGCAGTTCTGAAATGACATTGCTTACTTTGGAAGAACGCCTTAAACTCGCTGAGCTGACAGTAAAGCACAAGGGTGATACAACAGTTGTTGCAACCGCTAACATTGAAGCAACAAAAGAAGGCAACCTTGAAGAAATCAAAAAGATGGAACAAACCGGTGTTGACGGTCTTGTGCTTACTACAAAAGGTATGGGCGACGATGATGACAAGCTTGTTGATTACATCAGAGAGCTCGCTTCAAGCACATCTCTTCCTGTTTTCCTTTATGAATTCCCCGGCTTCCAGCCCCATTTAATGAGCGGCAAGGCGTACGGTGAATTAACAAAAGACGGACTTATCTGGGGTATTAAGGATACAACCTGCTCCCTTGATTTGATTAAGGATAAAATTGCCAACAAAAATGAATCAACAATCATCCAGGCAAATATGCCCTATCTTTTTGATTCATACGTTGCAGGTGCACGTGGTGTTATGGCTACTCCCACAAGCTGTGGCGGTGCTTTCTTCCAGAGATTCCACGAGGCATTTGTCAGTGGTGATATTGCCCTTGCAGAGCAGAGATACAACGAGATAATTCTCCTTGATAATGCTATTGACAGCGGTTTTTGTGCAAGTGCAAAAGAGCTTATAAGACTCCAGGGTGTTGAAGGCTTTAACTGGTACACAAGAGGTTCTCATAACCTTTCAGGAGCACGTCTTCGCTCAATCAAATCCTTCCACGACTGGTGCGTTGCCAACGGATTGATGAAATAATTTTAAATAATTTTAAAACCCTTTATGCGAACATAAAGGGTTTATTTTTATAGTCATATATATCTTGATAATTATATCACTCTATAGTATAATTTATATAATTGTATAATAAAGTCGATTTTTATATACAATCGTTTAATGAATAAGATGGGATGACATAATTTGAATATTGAAGCCTTATTAAATAAGCAAAGAGAATTTTTCAGAAGCGGTGTAACCCTGCCCGTAAAATTCCGTATACAGATGTTAATTAAACTTTACAAGTGTATAAAAAAGTATGAAAATGATATTAACTCAGCATTAAAAAAAGATTTAGGTAAATGCGAGTTCGACAGCTTTATGTGCGAAACAGGTCTTGTTCTTATGGAACTGAATTATATGATTCGCCACACATACTCTTACACAAGAAAGCACCGCATTTATACACCGATTGGTCAATGTATAGGTAGCGGATATAAAAAAGCATCACCCTACGGAAATGTACTTATATTAAGCCCTTGGAACTACCCATTTCTCCTTACAATGGAGCCAATTTGTGATGCAATTTCTGCAGGTAACACAATCATCGTAAAGCCAAGCGCATATTCCCCTGCAACAACCGAGATTATCAAAAAGATTATCACCGAATGTTTCCCGGAGGAATATGTTGCCGTTGTGACCGGTGGCAGAGAAGAAAACAAAGAACTACTCAAACAAAAATACGATATGATTTTTTTCACAGGAAGTCAGACTGTCGGCAAAGAAATTCTGCGTCACGCTGCCGAAACCATTACACCTGTTGTTCTTGAATTAGGCGGAAAGAACCCGTGCATTGTTGATTCAACAGCAAAAATCAAATTAGCCGCAAGAAGAATTGTCTTCGGTAAATTCCTTAACTGCGGTCAGACTTGTGTTGCTCCGGATTACATTATTTGTCACAGCAGTATTAAAGATTCTCTTGTAGAAGAAATAATCAAACAAATCAAAATCCAATTCGGTGATAATATTTTAGAAAATGCCGAATACGGAAAAATCGTTAACTTTAATCACTTTAACAGAATTTGTAATTTAATAGATATTGAAAAAGTGGTCTGCGGTGGAGAAAAATCCTATGATAATCTTAAGATTGCTCCAACAGTTATGGATAACGTGAATTGGGACGATGCAGTTATGCAGGAAGAAATTTTCGGTCCGGTTTTACCCATACTTACCTATGAGTCCTACGAAGAGCTTTACAAATTGTTTTCGAAAAAACCCAAACCCCTTGCAATGTACATCTTCTCAGAGGACAAGAAAAGAATTGACGAAACAATTGAGCGTTGTTCCTTTGGCGGTGGCTGTATTAACGATACCATTATGCAGATTGCCATAAACAGCTTTGGTTTTGGCGGTGTTGGTGAAAGCGGAATGGGTAGTTATCACGGAAAAGCAGGATTTAATGCTTTCTCCCACGAAAAAAGTATTCATAAAAAAGTTACCTGTTTTGATTTTCCTGTAAGGTACAACCCTCACAACAACAAAATTTTCGAAGCATTATCCCATATTTATATGAGATAAAACAAAAATCATTTATTTTGGAGTGTTTATATGTTAGATAAATTTCTTTCCGGTTGGGGTGGCTTTGTTGGTATGTGTGAGCATATCAAAATTTTCATATATTCAAAAAGAGCTTTCAAAATGCAGGAAACCTGCGTTAAAAGACTTATGAGAAAAAATAAAACTACCGTTTACGGTAAGCTACATAACTTTAAGGATGTAAAATCCATTGAGGATTATCAAAAAACAGTTCCGCTTTCAGTATATGCTGATTACGATGATTATGTATGGCGAATGGCAAACGGAGAAAAAGGGCTTATTACAAATATGTATGTTCGCCGTTTCACCGAAAGCTCAGGCAGTACAGGTAAGCAAAAGCTTGTTCCTCTTTCATATTGGGCTGAATGGGTTTGTCAGTGCTTCAGCTTCAGCGCGCCTGTTGGCTGTGCTGTAAAGTGGTTTGCCAAAAAAGGCAGAACATTACCTGCACAGAAAGGTCTTTTAACTGCAGAAACAGGTTGCAGAAAAGTTAAAGGCGGTACAATCAGCTGTCTTTCATCCATTCCGCTTCTCAATGTTCGTCCGATTGTCAGTGCCTTTACTACCTCACCTAAAGAAGTACTGTTTCCCGATCCGAATGTTGAAATGGATATGCATTATATGAAATTACGCTTTGCATTACCAAGCAAAAAAGTAAGTTATCTGGGCACAATTTTCATAACAACACTTGAATCAATGTTTTTCTATATGGAAGAAAATTGGGAAATGCTTTGCGATGATATTGAAAAAGGTATTATTAACGATAAAGTTAAAGTCCCTGATGAAATCCGGGAAAAATATAATAAAAAGCTTAAACCTAACCCTAAAAGAGCTGAAGAATTGCGCAGAGAGTTCAGAAAAGGCTTTGATGATTCACCTATCATCCCCCGCATCTGGCCAAATGTGGGATGGATGTACGGTATGGGTACAGGCTCACTCAGCTTTTATCAAAAGAAGCTCAGAAGATATCTTGGAAACGACATTCCGATGCATTACCTTGGCTATACTGCCACAGAGGCATTTATGGCGGTTCCCCTTGAATTTAATTCATATGAGTATGTTATACTTCCGCAAAACGGTTTCTATGAATTCAGACCAATTGAACAGGAAGGCTATGATAATCTCCTTACCATAAAAGATCTGGAGGTTGGCAAAGAATACGAAATCATTCTCACCAATATGAGTGGTTTCTATCGCTATAGAATCGAGGATGTTATCAAGGTAACGGGATATTATAATCAATCACCTAAAATTACTTTCTGCTATCGACTGAACCAGATTGCAAACATCAGCGGCGAAAAGGTAAGCTCACTTGCATTTGACGAAATCGTGGCAAATCTTTCAGAAGCTATGGATGATATGTATATCGGTTACAGTATCTATCCTGACAGATCCACATCACCTGGTCATTACGTTCTCTTTGTGGAAACTGCAGAGACTATAAGTGATGAGAAAAAAGCCAAATATGCCGATATGTTTGAAGAAATGCTTTGCAAGGGTAACGTTAGTGTTGAGCCCCTCATCAAAAGTGGTGCATTAGGTCATTGCGAGGTTAAATTTCTTAAGCACGGAACATATGACGATTACCGCGAGGTATTAAGAAAGCGCGGCGCTAACCTTAACCAGGTAAAGCCACTAAAAGTAATTGATACAGAAGAAAAGAAAGACTTTTTCTTTGCACACGTTGAGGAATAACAATGAAGGAATTCAACTATATAGCTGAGGCTGATGGTTTACGAAAAAAAGGGTTAACAGACGAAAAAATCATTAAAGACCTGTTAAAGCATAAATCAGAAACTCCCTATATGAAGAAAAAACGGTATCCTACAGAAATGTATGATAAGGTCAATCTTATGTGCCGTAAATATATGGACAGACTTGCTCGTTTTGAGGTTGATTATGGCTTCGAGGTCAATGAGGAAAAGTTCAAGAACACCATTATTTGTTGCCTTGAATGTGCTCCGTTTATGCACTCAAAGGTTATAAACAGCCCTATTGCTCCCTACTGGAAGGTTGCAGAATACCACATAGATGATATTGTTCTTGTAAAGCATGTAGACGATATTGATTCTGCACGAGAGGAATTTTTTAAAATTCAGATTCCCTTAAAAAGTAATGTACAAATCAAAATAGGACTATATTACTGCAAAGGCAATACATACATCCTCTTTATATGGAATCATATGCTTTTTGACGGCGGCGGTTACAAGGCCTTCTGGTTTGATGTTTGTAAGAATTATACTGCTTATGATTTGAAAGGTATTTCACCCATAGCGTTTTCAAGCGGTTCACGCAGCTACAAGGAAGTCTATAAAGATATGGACAAGGACTTTAAACGCGCTGCAAAAAAACAGCTTGCAAATGTATCACCAAAAATCAAAAGAACAATGCCTTTTAAAACGCTTGATAAAACTGATGAAATAATCTTAGTTTCAAGACAGATTGAAGCAGACAAATTCTCAAAAGCAGTTGATTATGCAAAACAAAAGGGCGCTACTGTAACAGACTTGCTTATTGCCTCGTTTATTAATGCACTTGCGACAATCACTGATATGCCGAACAATGAACAAGTCAGCATTGCCTGTGCAACGGATTTAAGACGCCATATCAAGGATTTATCTCCATTAGGGTACACTAACCACGTTTCCTTCTCCCACTGCTCTATTAATGGCACAGGTGATTCCTTTGACGATTTGTTAAACAGGGTATCTGCAAGTATGAGAGAAGTAAAAAAAGACCCCTATATGGGTCTGCACGGCTTACCGCTTTTAAATTTTGCATATAGCTCAATGACCTACATCCAGGCAGAAACTCTTGTTAAAATGTTTTATAATAACCCCATATTTTCTGTAAGCAATGTTGGTGCGGTTGACAGAATGGGTTTTGATTTATCAGGCAACTCCCCTATCTCCGCCTTTGTGGCAGGTGCTGCTAAAAACAAGCCCTGTGCTGTTATGACTGCGCTTACGGTAAACGGTAAACTAAGTGCATCAATGTGCTTACGCGGAAACGCTGATGACAAGGCTGTTCTTGAAAGCTTTTTTACAGAGTTCAAAAATACAATAGAAAATATTTAAAAGGCACACAGAAATACTTCTGTGTGCCTTTAATTAATAATTAATCACAAGTAAGAGCTTTAATATAGCGTTTAAAGAATGCTACGCCATCTTCAAGTGAACTAACAGGAATTCTCTCATTTGTACCGTGGGTTGTGAGAAGCAGGCTTGTGCTCATAAGGAACGGAGAATAACGGTAAATATTATCACAAACATCCTCATACTGACGGGCATCTGTACCACCCATTACAAGGTATGGAGCAACAATAGCCTTGGGGTCCATACTCTTACAGATTTTTGAAATAGCATTGAAAGCTCTGGAATCTGTGGGGGAAATTTTAGATGGGTTCTTACCTGCAAGAAGCTTAACCTCCGCCTTAGGACCTGCATATTTTTTAATATGTGCTTCAACATCCTCAACTGTCTGTCCGGGCATAATACGGAAGTTTGCAACAACAGATGCCTTTTGAGGAAGAACATTAGGTGCAGGACTGCCATTTGCCATTGTAACAGCAGTTGTGGTGCGCATCATTGATGCAACAGCAGGAATATTAGAACAAATCTGAGTAACAAGGGGTTTAAGAATTGGAAGATTGCTCATAACACATCTTACGGGATAGGTTGTGCTTTTACCGATTTCATTAAACAAGGAATAAAGCTGCGGAGTAAGCTCAGCCTTAAACTGATGATTTTCGAGATTACAAACAATCTTGGAAAGCTGACCTAAAGCACTGTGTCTGGGTGGCTGCGATGAATGTCCACCCTTTGCATTAACAGATATTTCAAAGTCAACGTGGCCTTTTTCAGCAATACCAACACCTGCAAGATGACCATCTATAACGCCGTCAACCTTTGCGGAAAGAATAGCTCCACCTTCATCAATTACGCTGTCAAGCCTGATACCGCGCTCTTTGAACCATTCCATCATACATGTTGCGCCACAGGCATCACCCTCCGCCATAACTTCCTCGTTATGACCGAAGCAAAGATAAACATCGCGTTCAGGAACATAACCCTCTTCAAGGAGTGTTTCAACCGCTTCCATAACACCTATAAGATGATTTTTGATATCAAGTGCACCACGACCCCAAACGAAACCATCGGCAACCTCTCCGCCAAATGCAGGATGCTCCCAATCATCTTCTGTTCCCGGTGTCACAGGCACAACATCCTGGTGAGCAAGAAGTGCAATAGGCTCCTTTTCCGGATGCTGACTCTTCCAATGATACATAAGACTACGGGTTGAAATAATCTTAAGGTCAAGTTTTTCGTGAATAAGAGGATATGCTTCTTTGAGGAATGCGTGGAACTCATCGAACTTTGACCAATCAACAAGACTTTCATCAACATTGCAGATTGTGGGAATCTGTATAGCCTTGGAAAGGTTGTTTATGTATCTGTCAACATCAACCTTTTCAGGAGGCAATTGCTCCCCTGCTTCCACAGGTTTTGATTTATATGTTGTTGCGGCCCTGACCATACTGATACCTGCACCTGCAGCTGCAGCCAGACCTAAACCTGCTAAAACTTTTTTCATAATAAAATCTCCTTTACAGAAAACATTTAATATTAAAACAACGACATCTGATCACTATCGGGCAAATCACCAAATGCACCACAGGATTTCAACAAATCAACAGTTGACTTACCTGCGCCCGCACGTATTGCAAAATCTTCAATTGACGAAAATTCTGCTCCGCCATCATTACGTGCCTTGGCAAGCTGTTCGGCAGCAGCCTCGCCAACACCAGCAAGTGCAGAGAAAGGCATACGGATTTTTCCATCCTCCGGTTCATAATTACTTGCTGTTGATTTATAAATATCAATAGGCAGGAACTCAATACCACGAACCATTGCTTCATAAACTATCATCATAATAGTTTCTTTTGATTTCTCGGCAGCAGATGCCTCTTTACCCTTTGCTCTGATCATCTGAAGCAAGGTTTTTACAGCATTTTTACCCTTCGACATTGCCTCAGCATCAACATCATCACCGCGGACGGTAAGGTAAGCGCAATAATACTCAAGGGGCTTGTATATTTTAAACCAGGCAAGTCTTAAGGATGCAATAATATAAGCCGCGGCGTGTGCCTTCGGGAACATATATTGAATTTTTTTACAAGAATCAATATACCATTCAGGAACACCGTGCTCACGCATCATAGCCTCTTGCTCAGGTTTAAGCTGTTTATTCTTTTTACGGACATCCTCCATAATATCGAATGCGTGCTTTGGCTCAAGACCCTTATGCAAAAGATAAACCATAATACTGTCACGAGTACCGATAACCTCAGAAATTGTACAGATACCATCCTTAATAAGATCCTGTGCATTTCCGAGCCACACGGCAGTACCGTGAGAAAGACCTGCAATCTGAATAAGGTCGGCAAAGGTCTGGGGTTTTGCTTCGAGCAGCATTCCCTTTGTAAAATCTGTACCCATTTCGGGTATAGATAATGTACCCGTCGGCCAACCCAACTCCTCCTCGGTAACACCAAGGGGTTCCGGACTTGTACAAATCTCGTACAGCTTGCGGTCACTAATATCAATATCAAGAACATCGATGCCTGTAAGGTCTGTTAAATGCTTATAAATTGTTGGAACATCATGTCCAAGCTCATCTAACTTGAGCAGAGTATCGTGCATTGAGTTAAAATCAAAGTGAGTGGTAATGATGTCCTTGGTAGTATCATCAGCAGGTCTTTGAACGGGAGTGAAATCTTCAACCTCGTAAGTATTCGGTACAACAACCATTCCACCGGGGTGCTGACCCGTTGTACGCTTAACTCCCGTACAACCGATTGTAAGTCGGTCAATTTCCGCCTTGGTCATTGTAAGACCGCGTTCTTCAATATATTTTTTAACAAAACCGTAAGCAGTTTTATCGGCAACACCCGAAATTGTACCCGCCTTAAAAACATACGCCTTACCGAAGAGCTCCTCCGTATACTTATGAGATTGTGCTTGGTATTCACCTGCAAAGTTAAGGTCAATATCAGGTGATTTATCACCAAAGAAGCCAAGGAAGGTTTCAAAGGGAATTTCATGTCCGTCACGAACAAGAGGAGTACCACATTCGGGACACTCTTTATAAGGTAAATCAAAGCCTGAACCGACTTCGTTATGCAGGAAGAATTCCGAATAACGACACTCAGGGCAACGGTAATGGGGTTGTAACGGGTTCACCTCAGATATACCTGCCATAATAGCAACAAAGGATGAGCCGACAGATCCTCGCGAACCAACATAATAACCGCACTCTTCTGAATGCTTAACAAGCAGACGGGCTATCATATAAAGTCCTGCAAAACCGTTTTCAATAATTGATTTCAGCTCTTTTTCAAGACGTTCTGCAACAATCTGCGGAACAGGGTCACCATACCATTCCTTTGCTCTGTCCCAACAATGCTTTGTCAGGTCTTCCTCTGCGCCGGGAATAACAGGGTTGAATGTACCGTCAGGAATCGGAAGAATGTCGGGCTCAATCATATCAGCGATAAGATTTGTATTGGTAATAACTACCTCTTTTGCTGTGTCCTCGCCCAGGTACGCAAAGTCATCCAGCATTTCCTGTGTGGTTTTAAGGTACAAGGGAGGCTGATTATCAGCATCAGTAAAGCCCTGACCTGCTTGTAAAATAGCACGGAATTTTGCATCAGTCTTTTTAAGGAAATGAACGTCGCCTGTTGCAACCGTCTTTTTACCAAGCTCATCACCTAAAGCAATTATTGCTTTATTGATACGTTGAATATCATCAAATGAGTTTATATTTTCACAACCGTCGCGCTGACTGAGAATCATATACTCATTATTACCGACAGGCTGAATTTCAAGGTAATCATAGAACGATGCAATTTCTTTTATTTTTTCGTGACTTTCGTTTTTCAGGAAAGCGTGATAAAGCTCACCCTCTGAACAAGCGCTTCCTATAATCAAGCCTTCACGCATTTCATCAACAAGGCTTTTAGGCATTCTGGGCTTCTTATGGAAATAGTCAATGTTTGAACGAGATACAAGCTTATATAGATTTTTAAGACCGACTTTATTTTTCACAAGCAAAATGCAATGGAAATACCTGTCTGCCTTTATTTCCTCAAGACTCTTTTTCGAGCCATCGTCATTTATATCATTAACAAGGTAACATTCACAACCATATATAATTTTGAAGCCGCTTCCCCTGGCGGTATTACAAGCCTCGGGGAAAGCCTGTACACAGCCGTGGTCAGTAATCGCAATTGCCTTGTGACCCCATTTCATAGCGGTTTTTACAATAGACTTCGCACTGCTCATTGCGTCCATTGCAGACATATTGGTATGAAGATGAAGTTCAACACGCTTTTCTTCAGCCTCATCAGTTTCCTCAATTTTATTAATTGTGGAGATTGAATTGGCTTTAATAATATAATCTTTTTTGTAATCGTCGTATGTAATAACACCGCGTACAATTACAGTAACACCGTCATTGATTTTTGAATCAAGATACTCAAGCTGCTCCTTAACATCAAAAAACTTACACGAATATGAGCCGGTATTATCTGTAATATTAAATTCAATTATATAACGCTTGCCATCCTTGGTTTCACGTTTTTCATATTTGAATACTTCACCCCATACGATTATCTCTCCGTCGTCGTATGAAACCTCGCTCATAGGCTTGGGTTTTGCATATTTGAAATTGCCATATATTGATTTTACTGTGTTAAAATCTAACGGCACACCTTCAAAGTTGGGGTTAACCTCGGGCGGCTTAACAGGTTGATTGGCTCTGTCAATTTCCTGCTGTTTTTTCAGAAAATCATCAGCATTACTGTCTTCACCAACAAGCTTTACAGTAATTTTACGGTCAAAATGCTGTAAAACATACTCCTCCAAAAAAGTGTGAGCTCCTGCATTTTCACAAATATCTCTGCCATGCTTAAGAAAGTTAATTGTAAAAATATCACCTGAAAATTCTGTTTCAATTTCATCAAGAAAGCCGTTAGTCTGAGGAACATTCTTTTTTACAACCTTCAACAGCATCGGAAAACATTCGGTTTTCAACGCCTCAGGGGGTAAAACATATTCAAACTCTACAGATTTCAGCTGTAAGGATTTCTTTACCTCAGCAGCAACTGCCTTTAAACACATTATATTTTCAAAGGTGTCTATGTGCAGAAGAGCTGTCATAGACATTTCTTCTTTATTTATATGTAAATCGGTAAACAGAGTATTTTTTAACATACTTCTGTATTTTTCGGATGAAATATATTCACCGAAAATTTCCGGAAAATTATATAATTTCATATTTTATTTATTTCATCAAGTAATTCCTTGACGATATCCTCTTCGGATACCTTTCTTAAAATTTCACCTTTTTTAAACAAAACAGCGCATCCGTCGCCGCCTGCAATACCAATATCAGCCTCACGTGCTTCACCGGGACCGTTAACAACACAGCCCATAACCGCAATTTTAATTGGTTTTTTAATATCCTTAACTGCCTGTTCAACCTGGTTTGCCAACGAAACAAGATCAATTTTTGTTCTGCCGCAGGTTGGACAAGCGACGATAACGGGTGTTTCAACACGAAGGTTAACCGCCTTCATAATATCACGGGCAGCATAAATTTCCTTAACGGGTGAATCAGTTATTGAAACACGTATGGTATCTCCTATGCCGTCAAGAAGAAGCGAGCCGATACCAATTGAAGATTTGATAAGTGAACTGCGCTCAGTACCTGCCTCGGTTACACCAAGATGCAAAGGATAGTCACAACGCTCAGCAACAAGCTTATATGCCTTAACCATATTTTCAACATCAGATGATTTTATTGAAATAACTGTATCATAAAAATCGCAAGCTTCAAGCATTTTTACGTGTCTGAATGCACTTTCAACCATAGCTTCAGGTGTTGCACCGCCGAATTTTTCAAGCAAATCCTTTTCAACCGAACCTGAGTTAACACCAATACGAATGGGAACTCCTTTAAGTGCACAAGCATCAGCAACAGCCGCAACACGATCCTGTGAACCGATGTTACCGGGATTTATGCGTATTTTATCTACACCTGCTTCAAGACTTTCAAGAGCAAGTCTGTAATCAAAATGAATATCAGCAACAAGAGGAATAGCTGCCTTCTCTTTAAGCTTACCAAGCACTTTAACAGCATCCATATCCGGAACTGCCATACGGACAATCTCACATCCGGCATCCTCTAACGCCTGTAGCTGACAAAGATTCTTTTCAAAATCGGATGCAGGAGCATTAAGCATCGATTGAATGGCAATAGGTGCATCGCCGCCTATTTTAACATTGCCTACTTTAACTTGTCTTGAAACACGTCTAATCATTTATATCACCTTAATTATATCACTAACCATAATTATAGCCATAAACGCAAGAAGGATGACCATACCAACGGTATGAACAAGTCCCTCTTTTTTGGCAGGAATGGGCTTACGTCGTATCATTTCAACTAAAATAAAGAAAAGTCTGCCGCCATCAAGTGCAGGGAAAGGCAACAAGTTGAACACGCCTACATTAATTGTAATCATTGAAAGAAATGTAAGTGCAGTCAGTATTTTATCGCCGAAAGCTTCAGGCTCAGCAGTTGATTCAGCAATGGCACTTATTGTGCCGACAGGGCCTGAAATATCTTTTAGACCGTACTTGCCGGAGACCATATCAACAAGACTTAATCTGACCATCTGAATTATAGATGCAGAATCAAGAAAAGCATTTTTTACAACATTAAAAACATTTGGTGGTTCACCGACAATTTTAAAATCTTGTTCAATGTACTGTCTGCCATCAAACTCAAACTGCTTAAAGGTGACATCCTTAAGCTCAATTTTTTCACCATCACGGCGTACTGTCATATCAATTTTATTGTCTGAGTCACGTACAAGATTAAATGAAATACCCTTAAAAGAATATACGTTTGTACCGTTAATTTCAATAATCTCATCACCGACCTGCAAGCCCGTTTGAGCACTTGTTGCACCGTCAAAGAAGCTGTGCACCTCACGTGTTCCTACAAGGTCCCCGCAAGAAAGACAAATACCAACAACTATGACACCCAGTATCAGGTTGAGGATTGCACCTGCGGCTACAATTATAAAGCGTTGCCATGCCGGCTTTTTGTTAAAGGCACGGTCATCCTCGCTATCCTCATCTTCACCCTCCATACTTACAAATCCGCCTATAGGCAAAAGTCGGAGTGAATAGGAGGTCTCTCCCTTTTTCTTGCTGATAATCTTGGGTCCCATACCTAATGAAAATTCATTAACCTTAACCTTAAAAAGCTTTGCAAAGGAAAAATGACCAAACTCATGTATTGCAATGAGAACCCCAAACAAAAATATTGCTAACAAATATGGCCAGACAGTGCTCCAAATTGCACCAAAATCAATATTCAATGTAAAAAACACCACCCAAAATATTATCAGAAGCCTGCAAGCTGACGAACCTTTTCTCGCATAAGATAATCTGTATCAAAAACATCCTGCAAGGAATAATTGTCGTTATTATTTGTGTATTCAGCAGCTTTTTCAATAAGCACGGGAATATCACAGAAAGATATTTTACCCTGTCTGAATAAAAGATTTGCTTCCTCGTTAGCACAATTTACTGCCGCAGGATAAAGTCCACCCTTTTTAATGGCATTACGACAAATATCCATACAAGGGAAGGTATCATAATCAGGCTTATAAAAGGTCAGATTTCCAACCTCCCATAAATCAAGCTGTTTTTCAGGAGATTCAAACCTGTCAGGATATGTCACTGCAAACTGAATCGGTAAACGCATATCAGGATGACCTAACTGTGCAATAACAGAATTATCATCATACTCAACAAGGGAATGAACTATACTCTCCCTGTGAACAACAATATCTATCTTATCCGGCTCAACATCAAACAACCATACAGCTTCAATTAATTCAAGACCTTTATTGAACATTGTTGCACTATCGATGGTAATCTTCTGACCCATACTCCAACTGGGATGCTTAAGTGCATCTGTAAGCGTAACATTTTTAAGCTCATCTTTGGTTTTACCAAAGAAAGGACCACCTGAAGCAGTCAGAATAATCCTTTTAAGAGCAGAATTACGGGGCTTACCTAAAAGGCATTGAAAAATAGCGGAATGTTCACTGTCAACAGGTAGAATATCAACACCGTTCTTCTTGGCAGCATCTGTAACAAGCTTGCCACCGGCAACAAGAGTTTCTTTATTGGCAAGGGCTATTGTTTTACCTGCACCTATAGCATATAAAGTAGGTTTAAGACCAGCCATACCAACCACAGCGTTAAGTGTAATATTACCGTCACCTTCCGAGGCACAAAAAGAAACACCCTCAAGTCCGCTGAAAACCTTAACAGGCAAATCAGCAACACGAGCCTTTAAATCTGCAGCTGCCTTTTCATCAACAAGTGCGGCGTAACGCGGATTGAATTCCCTGATCTGCTGTTCAATAACATCAACATTTGAATAAGCCGTCAGGCTCTCAATTTTGTATCCTTGAGAACGTGCAACATCTAATGTCTGAACACCGATAGAGCCTGTAGAACCTAATAAATTTATACTTTTCATAAAACACCAATACCGTTCATAAGATATATTAAAGCGTAAAGGACAGGCATAATAAATAATACGCTGTCAAACCTATCCATAATGCCGCCGTGACCCGGAAGAAGATTACCAAAATCCTTTATACCAAAGTTGCGTTTGATTGTTGAAGCGGCAAGGTCACCAAACATTCCTATAACAGAAAGAATAATACTTAAAATAATAACAGCTATGTAGGAAAGCTTACTTGCGCCTTCAAATACAAACTTATTAAAAACAAATAAAACAAGAACACTAAGCAAAACTGATCCGACAATACCGCCGATTGCACCTTCAACAGATTTTTTAGGACTTATTTTAGGACAAAGCTTATGCTTACCTAACTTGCTGCCCACAAAATATGCGAAAATATCAGTCATCCAAGCAGAACAAACGGAGAATACCAACAGATATATACCATCTGCTTTTGTATATCCTTCAATATAACGATCAATATCCCTGAACATAATCATTACAGAAAAAGAGTATGGTACGCAAACTGAAGCAAAAACTGCAGTAACTGCCTGTTCAAATCTGGTTGAATCAAACTGTAACAACATAAATATCATTATAAGAACAACATAAATACATCCAAATGGTGCTGCGGGAAAATCCACCGAAAAATGTGTTATCATAGGGATAAGAGCACTAAGCACAAGGCTTGAAGCGATAATTAATTTGTTTTTAAGTCCTACTGCTTTTTCTATCTCCCAGACGGCAATAACTGACAACACCGCTGTGAAAACAGCAAAAAAAGCTGTATTTATCAAAAGAAGTGCACCGATAAATACTATTCCAAAAATAAGCCCTGTTATAACTCTCTGTTTCATAAAAACCACCTTAAAAGTGAAAAAACACAATTATAAAATCATCCGTAAAAAGCCGTTAAAATCCGAAAGCAAAAGTGCAGACGGATTTTATCGAAATATAGATTATACACCGCCAAAGCGACGGTTACGTTTTTGATAATCGAAGAGTATTTCGTTTACGTGCTCCTCTGTAAAATCAGGCCAGAGAATGTCCGAAAACCAAAACTCAGAATAAGCCGATTGCCACGGCAAAAAGTTTGAAAGACGATATTCACCGCTTGGACGAACAATTATATCGGGGTCAGGCTGACCTGCCGTATAAATATGACTACTGATGGTATCCTCAGTAATATCACCCACAGACAGCGTGCCATCCTTAACCTGTTGTGCAATATCCCTTACTGCGTGTGTAAGCTCCGCACGTCCGCCATAATTCAAAGCAATATTAACAGTCATTTTTTCATAATGAGCCGTTGTTCGTTCTGCTTTTTCAATCAGTTTTAAAAGGTCCTTTGGTAATCCTTCGCGCTCACCGATAAAACGAAGTCGCATCTGCCTTATGTCGTTCTCACCGGTGCGGGTATCACCCTCTCTGAGGTACTCTTTAAAAAGATTCATTAAGGCAAGAACCTCAGATTTAGGTCTGTTCCAGTTCTCGGTAGAAAAGGCGTAAAAGGTAAGATACTTTATGCCGACATCCGCACAGTATTCACCTATTCTGCGGAAGGTTTTTGCACCCTCCTTATGACCTGCGCTACGCTCAAGTCCGCGCTGTTTTGCCCATCTGCCGTTACCATCCATTATAAAACCAATATGCTGAGGAAGAACCTCAAACTGTGGAATATTATTAGCCATAATCAGATTTCCATTATTTCCTTTGTTTTTGCAGCGGCAACTTCATCAATCTTTTTGATGAATTCGTCTGTAATCTTCTGAATTTCCTCTTCACCGTATTTCTGGTCATCCTCGGTGATTTCAGAATTCTTTTTCATTGCTTTAATTTTTTCAATACTGTCACGTCTTATGTTACGAACGCCAACCTTTGCTTCTTCAGCAAACTGAGAAACCTCTTTTGAAAGCTGTTTTCTGCGTTCCTCTGTAAGTGCAGGGAAAACAAGACGAATAATTCTGCCGTCATTTGAAGGATTAATGCCGATATCAGATGCAAGAATAGCTTTTTCAATAAGGCTTAATGAAGAAGCATCCCAAGGTTGAATTGCAAGAATACGTGCTTCAGGCACGGAAATTGCAGCCATCTGGTTAATGGGTGTCGGGCAACCGTAGTAATCAACCTGAATTTTGTCAAGAATAGCGGCATTAGCTCTGCCTGCTCTGATTGAGTTATACTCATACTTGAGAGAAGAAACTGATTTCTCCATTTTTTCACGTGTTTTTGTAAATACTGAATCCATAAATAAATCCTCCGTTTAAGAAACTACTGTGCCGGCATTTTCACCGCTTACAGCTCTGTTGATATTTTCTGTGTCGTTAAGATTGAAAACAAGAATCGGAATATTGTTTTCACGGCAAATTGCCGCTGCTGCAGTATCCATAACAGCAAGATGTCTTTCAAGAAGTTCATCGTGTGAAATGGTGTCAAATTTAACAGCATCACTGAATTTGTTGGGGTCTTTATCGTATACACCGTCAACATTTGTTGCTTTTAAAAAGACATCTGCATTAATTTGCGCTGCTCTGAGTGCGGCGCCCGAATCCGTAGAGAAAAACGGATTACCTGTACCGCCTGCAAAGATAACCACCCTGCCTGATTCGAGATGTCTGACAGCCTCATCACGCACAAATATTTCAACAACACCTGTTATCTGCACGGCAGACATAACGCGAGCATCTACACCAACATCAAGAAAGCCTTGCTGAAGAGCAAGTGAATTCATTACAGTTGCGAGCATTCCGATGCTGTCAGCCCTTGTGCGGTCCATATCGCCGCTTGAACGTCCGCGCCAAAAATTGCCGCCACCAACAACAATACCGACCTGTACGCCCTTATCGGTAACCTTTTTGACAGCAGAGCAGACCTCGTTAATTACATTAAAGTCAAAACCGTGACCTGCTTCACCTGCAAGAACCTCACCGCTAAGTTTGAGAAGCAACCTTTTATAAACGGGTTCCATAAAAATATCCCCTTTCAGCCGTAAAAAACGACACTAAATTTTACTATATTATTTTACAATAAATAGGATATATTGTAAATAGTTAAATGGCTTAAATTTTATTAATAATTTTATAAAATATACATAAAGAAAAACTGTTGCCTCCGCATTGACGAAAGCAACAGCATATCTTTATGAAATTACCCTACGCTGTAATCTGATTTTATCTGATATCATAGCAACAAACTCAGAGTTTGTTGGCTTACCGCGCTGACTTTGTATTGTATAGCCGAAATATGAATTCAGAACCTCAACATCGCCACGGTCCCAGGCGACCTCAATACCATGACGTATGGCACGTTCAACACGCGAAGCTGTGCTGCCGAAGTTTTTTGCAACTGTCGGATAAAGAACCTTTGTAACTGAATTAAGCATATCCGGCTCCTCTACAGTAAGGCGAATTGCCTCCCTGACGTATTTATAGCCCTTAATGTGTGCAGGCACGCCAATCTGATGAAGTATATCGGTAATTACAACATTCAAATCCTCCTGAACCTCGTAACGGGAGCTAACACTAATCCCCTTCCAGCTTGATATCTGAACAATACGTTCAGCCATCATACGTGGATCAATAGGCTTAAGGAAATAATAATCAACGCCGCACCTTGTTATTTCCCTTTCAAAATTTGGATTATCAATACCTGAAATAACTATAATCAACGGACGTTTGACAGGGTCCGTCATATTTATACGTGAAATAACGCCCATAGCATCAATATGCTGTAAAAAAGCATCCATTATCACAACATCCGGGTGAAAATCCTCATAAAGCTTTAAAAGCTCCGCACCATTCTTTGCACACACTTTTACATCCATATTGTTGTTACGTAATGTAGCCGCAAGCTTTATACCGGCTTCATCCTTTTCATCGGTTATTAAGACTGATAAACTGTTAACCATTTGTGAGCACCTCCTAAAAAGTGAATAAATTATAGCATTATTTATTTTTTGATACAATAGACTATGACAAGAATCGGGATTTTAAACAAAATGTCAGTTTCTAACGGCAAAGTAAATCAAGACATCAAAAGGCATTTTGTCGAATTTTGTCGAATGTTTTGGTTATTTTTAAAATCGACTGAACATACAGAAGGTAAAAAGACAGCTATTATTGTCAATTTTAATAACAATAGCAACAAATTATGTTGACTACATAACCCAAGTGAGAAATTGTGTCATATAACCAAATCTATATGAATATTAAATCTTTTAAAAAGCACCTACATAAATCAATTCTTACTTATATATGGCAATAAAAAGTAAATATTACACATATTTTTGCAAAAAAATCAGCAAAACAATCGTTTTGCGGAGTTTTTTAAATATAAACTTAACAAAATGGTATATGTAATAACCCTATTCTTTTATACCAAAAACAAATTTTAAAATACCTGTCAAAAACTTGGGGCTACGGCAAACAACAACTTTCATAAAATCACTCCTTACTGTTTAGTACATAATATGAGTGAATTTAAAATCTGTTACAATTGCCAATCCTTTAAATCTTTGACATCGTTATACATGGAAACATAGTTTGCATGACGTTCCGGATGAATAACACCCTCCTTCAAGGCATCAAGAATAAGACAGCCCTTTTCAACAGTATGAGAGCAGCTGGAAAACTTACATTTACCAAGATACTGCTCAAATTCAGGAAAACAAAAAGGTAGATTTTCTTTAACAATAACGTCACTGCTCTGCTCAATATCCAAAGAAGAAAAACCGGGGGTGTCTGCAACCAAACCGTTGCCGACATGGTAGAGAGTAACCTCACGGGTGGTGTGGCGTCCTCTGCCCAATTTATCGCTGATTTCACCGGTTGCAAGAGAAAATCTGCTATCAATTGCATTAAGAAGCGATGATTTACCCACACCTGTATTACCGGTAAAAACTGTAATCCCGTCACCGATCATTGACCTGACATTATCAACACCTTCACCTGTTTTGCAGCATACAGAGGCAACATCAATACCAGCTGATTTATAAACATTCTCGTAATAGGATGTATCGCCCAGATCACTCTTAGAAAAAACAACACAAGGTTTAATGCCCTTATCAACAGCAATAGCAGTCAATTTATCAATAACAAGTAAGTTAGGAACAGGCTCTTTAACAGAAGAAACAATAACCAAGGTATCAATATTTGCAACAGGAGGTCTCAAAAGACTGTTTTTACGAGGCAAAATATCATCAATTGTATTTTCCTTACCGTCTCTTACAGTAATGGTAACCCTATCACCGGCAAGCGGAGAAATTTTCTTTTTACGAAAAGCACCACGAGCCTTACACTCGAAAACCTCACTGGCGGCCTCTACATAATAGAAGCCGCCTATGCCTTTGATTATAATACCGTTTAAAATTGTTTCTGCCATTATTCCACCGATTCTGTAGATTCTTCAGCATTCACCGGAATTGTTGTGGAAGGTGATTGAGTAGCCTTCTCCTCTTCGGCAACAGTTAATACAATTATTGTTGATGTATCAAGATTGTTTGCGCTTGAATACTTAGGTGTCTGGGAAATTACTGTTCCCGGTGTCTGAGTACTTGGCGCTGTCTGGAAATTAATATTATTATAGCCGGCAGCACGAAGGGCCTTTTCTGCTTCATCCTTTGTCATACCAACGACATCCACATAAAAACAAACCTCGTGGTATTTCTCTTTACTCAGCTTTCCGGGATTTTTACTGAAATCACCTGTAACCTCATAATAAAGCTGATCATCAATATAAACCTTTACAGGAGTATTTGCTTTATCTCCGCCGACAACAAAATTATACTTTGAAACTGTATTTGTATCAACACTATCCGTTTTAACAGTTTCACCATCAACAGTTACCTTGATGCTTACTTTACCAACCTTGGAAGGAAGGTCAATTGTTTTTTCCGCAACAGATCTGCCTGAACTAACAACCAGGTCAATCGAATCGCCCTTACTTACAGGAGAGCCATTCACAGGTGACTGTTCAAGAACGATATCCTTCTTTTCGGTGCTGTCAACAATCTCTACATCGCCTAAGGATAAGCCTTTATCCTCTAAAATATCTTTAACATCGTCAAGATTTTTACCAATAAGGGATGGCATTTTAAAGAGGGAATCGCTTTTAGCGGAAACAGCATAGTAAACCGTAACTGTGGTACCTGCAACAGCCTGAGAGCCTGCAGCAGGCTCTGTTCTGATAACAGAATTCACATTAACACTTTCATCCTGCTTGGCAACAGCTTTAACAACGAAGCCCATTGATTCCAGATCATCACATGCAGAACGGTAATCTGCACCTGTATAATCAGAAATTGTAAAGCTCTCTCCTGTTTTTGCTATGTACAGTCGTATAGTCGTACCCTGAGGTGCCTCTGTGCCTGCTTCGGGGTCCTGCTTGAATACACAGCCCTCCTCGCCATCGCTGAAAGACTCATAAATTTTTTCAAAATTGAATTTTTCGTTATAAAGAGGGTTATCTTTAATTTCCTCTTCATAATTAAGGCCGATAAAGTTATCAACCTCAACCTTCCTTTTAACACCGAGTGCAAAGCCATCACTCTTCAGAAGGGAGAAAATACCGACAATTATAAGTGTTAAAACAACAAGTCCTGCACCTATAAGAATTGCAATTGTCTTATTATCCATACCGTTACGTTCTTTTACAGCAACAGAAGTGTTAGTTTCGCGTTCCCTGACACCATCAACCTTGCGACGGATATCCTGTGACGGAGGAACGGTACGTACTCTCTCCGGCTGTTTGCGCTGAGTATTGGTACGATTAGTTGATACACGTGTAGTTTCCTGAATTTTGCCTACATAACGGGTAGGCTCATCATCAACAAAATATGTCGGATAATCAAATTTAATAGACGGATTCATCCTGAGCTCCTCTAAATCATAAAGAACCTCAGAGGCTGTCTGATACCTGTCACGAGTGTTTTTCTGCATAGCCTTCATTGTAATCTGCTCAAAGCCAACAGGAATTTTAGGATTAATTCTGCGAGGTAAAACAGGATCATTATTCACCTGCATCAAGGCAACAGAAACAGCGCTGTCTGCCTCAAAGGGCAATTTACCCGTAAGCATCTCGTAAAGGACAACACCAATTGAATAAAGGTCTGCTTTTTCGTCTGTAAGCTCACCCTTGGCTTGTTCGGGACTTATATAATGAACGGAGCCAATTGCCTTTTCAGTCATAGTTCTTGTTTCGCTGTGGCTGAAGCGTGCTATACCAAAGTCAGTAACCTTAATTGTACCATTTTCCAGCAGCATAATGTTCTGCGGTTTAACATCCCTGTGAACAATACCTTTATCGTGAGCGTGCTGTAACGCACGGAGAATCTGTATGCTGAAAAAGAGCGCCTCATTCCAATCAATAACACCGCGTTCTTCAATATACTCCTTAAGAGTAATACCCTCAATGTATTCCATAACAATATACTGAAGTCTGTCACCGAAGCTAACATCAAAAACCTTAACAATATTCTTGTGGGAAAGAACTGCAATAGCCTTTGACTCGTTTTTGAATCTGCGACGGAATTCCTCATTAGTCAGATATTCATCCTTAAGAATTTTGACAGCAACAATCCTGTCATCTATATTGTCATATGCCTTATAAACAACAGCCATACCGCCTACGCCAACAACGTCGCGTATTTCGTACCTGCCGTCTAATCTTTTACCAACATAATTTTCCATACTTACTCTCCTTGAATAGCAGAATCAAGCAAAACTACGGTTATATTATCACGGCTGCCGTTTTGAATTGCAGCCTCAATCAGACATTCTGCAGAATCGGTGCCGTATTTATTAACAGCATCATATATGACATTATCCTCTAAAACACCATTCAAGCCGTCTGTGCAAAGAAGAAGCCTGTCGTTCTCAGATAAATCCACAACATCAAAATCGATGTCAACAAAATTAACAATACCGACAGCCCTTGTGATTATGTTTCTGTCAGGGTGCACCTTTGCTTCTTCCTCAGTTATTTTACCTGAGTCAATCATAACCTGAACGAGAGAATGGTCTTTAGTAACAGGTATGATATTATCGTTTATAATGTACGCCCTACTATCACCAACGTGAGCAATAACAGCAACACCTTTGATTATAATTACAGCAACAATTGTTGTACCCATACCATGCAACGAATTGTCTTTTTGTGCTTCTTCAAAAACTGCGGTGTTTGCAGTATTTATGGCACTCTGCAAAAGATTTTTAGCTGATTTGACGGATAAATTCTTTCTGTAACCGCGTTTTATCACCGAAGAGACCTTTTCAACGCAAATGCTACTTGCTATCTGACCGCCGGAAACACCGCCCATACCGTCACAAACAACAGCCCAGGCATCACCTGAAACAAAACTACCTGTGCAAAAAGCATCCTGATTAGACTCCCTGAAAGCACCTATATCTGTTTTTGCTGAAATTATCACGGCGGCTCACCTCTCTTCAGAAAATTAGTCTTAATTTTTTGTATGCTCTCTGCGAAGCTGACCGCAGGAAGCGTTTATATCTGACCCCAAAGTTCGTCTGACTGTAACAGTAAGGCCTGATTTTTCAAGAATTGATTTAAACTCATTTATACTGTTATCATCACTGCGAACATGACCTTTTTCCGGTACTTCGTTAGCAGGAATGAGATTAACATGACATAAAATACCCTTTAAACGCATTGATAGCTCACGTGCACATTCGGGGGTATCATTAACACCTTTCATCATAGCATATTCAAAGGATATCCTGCGCGATGTTTCATCGCCATAAATTCTGCACGCTTCAAGGAGCTCGTCAACACCCCAGCTATTATTAACGGGCATAATAGTTGACCTAATTTTATCGTTTGGAGCATGCAAGGAAACTGACAAGGTTAACTGTAGTTTCCTGTCAAGCAGGTCATATATACGGGGAACAATTCCGCTTGTAGAAAGTGATATGTGACGCATTCCGATGTTAAGACCCTTCTCATCACTTACAAGGTCAAGAAAACGCATAACATTATCAAAATTATCCAGAGGTTCTCCCATACCCATCAGAACAATACGGGAAATACGTATACCTAAATCCCTTTGCGCAGTATAAATCTGACTAAGAATTTCTGACGGTGCAAGCTGACGTTTAAACCCGCCGATACCTGATGCACAAAAGGCACAACCCATTTTGCAGCCAACCTGAGTAGATACACAAATGGTGTGACCGTATTTGTAATCCATAACAACACATTCCAAGTATTCACCGTCGGGTAAAACAAATAAATACTTAACTGTATTATCATACCGCGAAACCAACTTTTTTTCAATACCACAAGACAATATTACAAAATTGTCGTTCAATTTAGACATTAAATCCTTTGAAATATTGGTCATTTCGCCAAAAGAGGTAACACATTTTTTATGTAACCAATCATATATTTGTGCTGCTCTGAATTTGGGTAACCCTAAAGCAGTCAATTCCGATAAAAGCTCATCAAAACTGAGTGATACTATATCCTTTTTTTCCATACTACCTTACTTTCTTTCAAAAACGGCAATAAAAAAACCATCGCAATCATTCTTCCCCGGCATAAGCGTCAGATAATCCCCTTCATCAACCGCACGTTCAATATGGGGCAACGCTTTAACACTCATAAACTCAGGGTGGGATTTTAAAAAAGCATCACACACCCGTCTGTTTTCGTTGGGATTTACGGAGCAGGTTGAATAAACAAGTCTGCCTCCGCTTTTAACATATCCTGAAGAGGTTTCAAGAATCTGCTTCTGGATAGGTATTAATTCTTTGATTTCATCAAGATTTTTATACTTTATTTCAGGCTTTTTACCGATAATTCCGAGACCGGAGCAAGGCACATCACATAATACTCTGTCCGCCTGAGGAAAACCAGGATTAAAAACAGCACCGTCATTTACAACAGCTTCAATACAATCAAGTCCTAAATTGCGGGCACCTTCTTCAATAAGACCTGTACGAGCCTCATATATATCGCAAGAATAAAGCTTACCATTATTATTCATATACTGAGCAGCTGTAAAGCTTTTACCCCCCGGTGCGGCACAGACATCTATCATAACACAGCCTTCAAACGGTGCGAGAGCCTCAACACACAGCTGAGAAGAAATATCCTCAACATGAAAAAGACCTTTTTTAAAAGACTCGAGTTCATAAACAGCACCGTTAAGCGAGATTTCAAGTCCATTTTCAAGAAGTGATTTTTTAACGCCTACGCCTTCGGCAACAAGTATTTTTTCAAGCTCATCGGCACTTGTTTTTACTGTATTTACCCTTATAAATACACGTTTAGGTTCAAGAGTGGATTTCAAAAAGGATTCTGTCACACTCTCTCCGTAGTGGTGAATAAGTAAATTAATAAAATCTACGGGTGTTGAATAAATAACAGACAGCTTTTCCGAAACACCCAAAGAATCATCTATTACAAATCCTGTTGAGCACACCTTACGCAAAACAGCGTTAACAAGACCTGAGGCATAAGAAAATTTATTGTCCTTTACAAGCTTAACGCTCTCGTTTACAGCAGCTGAATCAGGGATTTTATCAGAAAAAACAAGCTGATAAACACCCATTCTCAGAATTGTTAAAACAGGGATTTTTAATTTTTTAACAGGTTGTGTCAGATGTGTTGATATTATGTAATCAAGAGTGATTTTTCGCTCAACAACGCCATAGACAATCCGCGAAATAAAAGCACAATCAGTGCTGTTGCGGCAAAACGCTTTAACAGCACTGTCAATAGCAAGGTTTGAATAAGCCTTATCCTTTTCAATTTTCAATAAAATCTCAAAAGCAATCTGCCTTGCTGATTTTGTCATTAATCTCTTCTCCCGGTAAATCTAAGAATAAGTCTCAGTAATTGTGCAATACTTACCGCAAGTGCAGCAACATAAGTCATTGCGGCATTTTTCAGAACCTTTGTAGCACCAAGCTTTTCCTCAAAAGTTAACAATGAATTTGACTCAATAACGGCAAGTGCACGGTTACTTGCATTAAACTCAACAGGCAATGTTACAAATTGAAACACCGCAGTAAATGAAAAGAAACCGATACCAATCCAAATGAGTGGTTCAAAGCTCAGAACCAAGCCTATAAGCAATAATGGAAACGAAAGAGTTGAACCTATATTGCAAACAGGCAAAATTGAATTACGTACCCTTATGGGCAAATATGCTTGTGCATGCTGTGCAGCGTGTCCCGCCTCGTGACAGGCAATTCCAACAGCAGCAATAGAAGCATTACCATATACACCGTCAGAAAGTTTAATTACCTTTTGGGTGGGGTCATAACAATCTGTTAATTTTCCCGGTATATGAACAACAGCAACATCTGTTATGCCATAGTAATTAAGAACCATCTGCGCCGCCTGTGCGCCTGTAATTCCGCGAGAATTACGTACGGCAGAATAACGTGAATAAACTGATTTTAAACGAAATTGGATAAGTGCAGACGCAATTATTACAGGAACAACTAAAAGAATATAATATCTGTCAATAAGAAAGCAAGGCATTATATCCCTCCTATATTATTATTCAAATATATTTTATACTATAAAATTTAATTAATGAATAATACTATATGAACAAAATGTTAACAAATGTTTTTTTAACCTAAAACAGTACCTTCAGCAACAGGATGACCCCTGAAGAAATCAGCAGCAGACATTCGTTTTTTACCTTCATACTGAACGTCTTTTACAACAACCGCTTTACCGTCACCGCAAATAATTCCCAATCCGTTTTTAAGCACTACAGCCTCGCCGGGAGTATCGCCCTGTAAATCAGAAGAAATCTCAGAGGAAAACAATTTAAGATTCTTTCCGTCAAGAACAGTCTGTGCAACAGGCCAAGGATCAAGACCGCGGATTTTATTGTGAACCTCCTGTGCGGTCATTGTAAAATCAACCGGTGACATAGACTTATCAAGCATGGAAGCATAGGAGCTTTCGGCATCGTTTTGCTTAACAGGAACCAGCTCGCCCTTTGAAAGCTTACAGAGTGTTTTTATAAGCAATTGAGCACCGATAACAGTCAATCTATCATAAAGCTCACCTGAGGTTTCATTCTCCCTTATTTTAACCTTTTCAACAAGGAGCATATCACCCGTATCAAGCCCAACATCCATTTGCATTGAGGTAACTCCTGCATACTCCTTGCCGTCAAGAACACTCCATTGAATCGGGGCAGCACCACGATATTCAGGAAGAATTGAACCATGAATATTAATACAACCGTATTTGGGATAATCAAGAAAGTCCTTTGGCAGAATTTTACCGTAAGCAACAACAATAACCACATCAGGATTAAGCTCCTGCAAAATCCCTGTTCCAACACCGTTTTTCAGGCTGTCGGGCTGATAAACAGGGATATTGTTGTTTTGCGCTGTCACCTTTACCGGAGGTGGCGTTAAAACCGCCTTTCTGCCGACAGGCTTGTCCGGTTGAGTAAACACACCCGCAACGTCGTAACCTGCCTCAATCAAAGCCTCAAGAGGCTTTACAGCAAAGTCAGGAGTACCCATATAAACAACTTTCATTTTATTCATTCTCCATATCTGTTCTGAATAAGGTTTCGCCCTCATCGAGTCTATCCTTGTACAGAATACCGTCAAGATGGTCAATTTCGTGACAGAAGCAACGAGCCTTAAGACCCTCCCCCTTATAAAGACACCATTTACCCTCTCTGTTCTGTGCTTTAACCTTTACGGTCATTGGACGTGTTACAATTCCACAAAGTCCCGGCAGAGACAGGCAACCTTCGTTGCCTGTCTGAGCGCCCTCAACATCTGTAATTTCAGGATTTATAAGCTCAATAAACTCGTTTCTTTCCTCGCTGACATCAATTACGACAACACGTCTGAGAACGCCTACCTGAGGTGCTGCGAGCCCGACTCCGCCTGATTTATACATCGTTTCCTTCATATCATCCAGCAAATCAAACAATCTGTCATTAAATTCTGTAACAGGTCTGGAAGTTTTTCTGAGAATCGGGTCATCATCTACCCTTATATTTCTGATTGCCATTATTATTCTCCTTTATAGTTTCACACAAGGGGATTTATATCTACGGTTATATTAGCACTTGTGTTGTCTGAATTCTTCATATATTCAACAAGAAGCTCCGACATCATTTTACGAAAGCGCTTATTATTTTTACATTTAACTGTAATTATATTACGATATTTATTGCTGATTTTACTTACTCTGGGCTGAACGGGGCCCATAACACTAATTTTTACATCACTGTACTCACCCGATACAGCATTCCTGAGCAATTCAAAAAAGCTTTTGGCACAAGTATATGATTTGTTCTGCTGTTCAGAGGAAAAGGAAACAGAGCATATATCACAATATGGCGGATAAACCATACTCTTTCTGATTATATTTTCTGTTTCATAAAAGCTTTCATAATCCTGTGCTGCAGAAAGCTCAATAATCTCATTGTCAGGTAAAACTGTCTGTATATATGCCTTACCTTTAAAGTCACCTCTGCCGGATCTGCCAATAACCTGAGTGAGCAAATCAAAAGCCTTTTCGCTGCTGCGGAAGTCATCATTATACAGCTGATGGTCAATCGAAATAATACCGACAAGAGTAACTCTCGGAAAATCAAGCCCCTTTGCAACCATCTGAGTTCCGAGAAGTATATCATACTCACCATCAGCGAAAGAAGTAAGCTTGTCCTGATATGAATAACGCGCCATTGTTGTATCAGCATCCATACGAAGAATACGGGCATTAGGAAAAACATTTTCCAGCTCTTCTTCAATACGCTGTGTACCGAAGCCTGCATATGATACAGCCTTTTCACCACACTCAGGGCAAATATCCGTATGACTCTGCGAATGACCGCAATAGTGACACATAAGACGTCTGTTAGCGCTATGATAAGTAAGAGAAATACTGCAATTCGGGCAAGTTAAAACACTTTTACATGCACTACATACGGCAAACGTATTAAAGCCACGCCTGTTCATCAGAAGAATAGCCTGATGATTATTATTGAGGCACTCCTCTAAAGCATTGTACAACTCATTACTGATTGCACCCTTTGTATCTGATACATCCACAGTAACAACCTCAGGCAAAGCTGCCTTACCGTATCGTTCCTGCAACTTAACAAAGCCGTATCTACCTGACATAGCGTTTGTATATGTTTCAACAGAAGGTGTTGCGGAAGCAAGAACAAGCAAAGCGTTGTTATACGCGCATCTAAAACGAGCAACATCACGTGCGTGGTAGCGGGGTGACATTTCAGACTTATAAGTGTGCTCCTGCTCCTCATCAATAACAATAAGACCCAGATTATCAAATGGAGCGAATACTGCTGAGCGTGTACCGATTGCTATTTTTGCATCACCGCGTTTTACCCTTTTCCATTCATCTATACGTTCACCGGCAGAAAGCGCACTGTGAAAAACAGCAACACTATCGCCAAAATGAGAGTAAAAAATACCCAGAGTCTGTGGAGTGAGAGCAATTTCAGGCACCATAACTATGACGCCTTTTCCGTCATTTATAACATCCTCAATTAATTTAAGAAAAACCTGAGTTTTTCCACTGCCTGTTACACCATACAGCAAATATGCTGCACCCTGATTACCTCGATATTTTGAAAGAAGCTCATTATATGCCTTTTCCTGAACAGAGGTAAGCTTGGGCGATGCTGTATTTATCTTAGATATATCATAACGTGGTTTACGGTATATCTCACTGTCAAACAGCTCCACAAAGCCTTTTTTATTAAGAGTAGCAACAACAGCCTGAGTAACACCCGTAAAATAACAGACCTCTTTAACTGATGCACCGCCTATGTCAATTAATAATCTGACAACTGACCTCTGCTTTGGTGTAAGTGTGGGAAGAAGCTCCTCTGCATCCGTCTCATTTATTGCAAGGCGAACATTTTTAACGGTAAGATCACCTGTTTTGCGTTTTGTATCTATATTGGTTAAAAGAATACCTTTTCTTACCATTTTTTCAAGGATTTTACTTTCCTTTTCAAAACCAAGATTATCAATTATTTTATCCTGTTTTACAAAGCTTGTTTCATCCTTAAGGTAATCGTAAACTCTCTTTTCATCAACAGAAAGCTTGTTATAATCATCTGCGCTTATCTTTTCAGCCATAAAAGTTATAACATAATTAAGACCTATACCGGCAGGAAGCATTGCTTTTGCCGCCTCAAAAAGCGTACAAAAAGTATTCTCTTTGAGCCAGGTAACAAGCGAAAGCATTTCCTCCGTAAAAAGAGGTTTATCATCAATCACAGATTGTATTGATTTAAGTTTAACACTGTTATCTGCTTCAAAAAGAGGCTTCACGGACAGTATAAGTCCTTGTTTTTGTCGATTGCCGTTACCAAACGGTACCATTACACGGCACCCCGGCAGAGCTTTATTCTCTAACTCAAAAGGCACCTTGTAAGAGTAAGGTGCATCAAAATGATACACCAACCCTTCGACGGCTACTGTGGCAAAATAAGCGGAATCAGACATAATCAGATATTAGCAATTTCGTCCGGTTCAACAATCTTGTACTTCTTTTCGAGGAGATCCTGAAGAGCAAGGCTTACTGCCTTTTCTGTTGTAATAACATTATCCTCAAGATTTTTGTCGGAAATAGCGCGAGCGCGCTTTGCTGTTGCAGTTACAAGAGAGTAACGGCTGATGTGTCCTGCAAGTACTTTACTAAGGTCCTGATTAAGCATAATTTATTCTTCCTTTCGGTTTATATATTACTTCATACTGTCCAGCAAGGATTTCATCTTGCTGTATCGAAGTGTCTCAGCCTTAATGACTGAACAAACATCGTCGGCACATTGCATTATATCATCATTAACAATAATATAATCATACTCAGAGGCTCTTCCAAGCTCTGTCTGCGCAATTTTAAGACGTTGGTTATATGTATCCGCGGATTCGGTTCCCCTGCCCTTTAAGCGTTGTTCAAGAGCGCTTATTGAGGGCGGTACAATAAATACGGAAACGGCATCGGGGAAAACCTTGCGAACATTGCCGCCACCCTCGACCTCAATTTTAAGAAAAACATTAACGCCCTCGTCCATAAGCTCGATAATCTTTTTCTTTGGTGTTCCGTAATAGTTCTCGCCGTACCTTACATACTCAAGAAAATAATCCTCAGAAATCAGTTTTTCAAAATGATTAACGTCGGTAAAATAGTAATCCACACCGTCTGTTTCACCCTGACGCATAGGTCGAGTTGTCATGGATATGGATTGTTTCATATTGATGTTACGTTTTTTCAGTTCAGCAAGGACAGTATCCTTACCCGAGCCTGACGGACCTGAAAAAACAATCAATAAACCTTTAGTCTTCAAATCCAAATTCACGACCTCCCTTTTGGTCATTAAACCTTGTTAAAAGCTGTTCGGCACTCAAAAATGAAAGCACCACATTATCACTATCAGTAATAATTACACCTTTTGTTTTTCTGCCGTGAGTTGCATCTATAAGCTGTGCTCGCTCCTTACACTCCTGAATCATACGCTTTGCAGGAGCAGAATCGGGGCTTATTACGGCAATTACCCTATCGGCATTTATAAGGTTGCCGAACCCAATGTTTACAAGTTTCATAAATTTACTCTATATTCTGAATTTGTTCTCTGATTTTTTCAACTTCTGCTTTAATATCGATTACACGGCGTGCAATGTCAACATCCTGCGCCTTTGAACCGATTGTGTTTGCCTCACGATTGATTTCCTGAACAAGAAAGTCAAGCTTTCTTCCCACAGCCTCATCTGATGAAAGCATTGTGTGAAGCTGTTCGATATGACTTCTGAGACGTACTGTCTCCTCCGCTACTGCAACCTTATCTGCATAAATTGCCGCCTCGGTAAGAATACGTGACTCTTCAATCTGAGTATCACCGAGAACTGTTTTCATACGCTCGAGAAGCTTCTCAGAATATGCTTTTACGGTTTCCGGTGAACGTGATTCAATGTAAGAAACATTATTTAAAATAATATCTGCTCTTGATAAGACATCCTGTGAAAGCTTAATACCCTCTGTAAGACGCATTTCAACAAAGCCTTTAAGTGCATCAGCAACAACAGGGCTAACCTTTGACCATAGCAAATCCTCATCAACAGGAGCTTTTGAAATTGAAAGAACATCAGAAAAACGTGCAACTGACATTGCAGTCAAATCATTTGTAATACCAAATGCTTCGGAAATAGCACCGACAGCATCAACATACCCTTTAGCAAGAGGCTCATTAACTGTAACAACCACGCTTTCATCTGCAGTTGACTCAATCTGAACAGAGCACTCAACCTTGCCGCGCGTAATCTCCGTCTGGAGAAGAGCCTTAACCTTTTCCTCAAGGAACGAATATGTACGCGGAATCTTGGTATACAGTTCAAAATAACGGTGGTTAACACTACGTATTTCAACTGTGATATTATATCCCTCAACAGATGCCTGTGCTCTGCCGAAGCCTGTCATACTTCTAATCATAGTAACAACCTCTAATAAATTATTGTCATAGTATTATACTAAATATATGCAAGATTGTCAATTTTTATTGAGATTGAAGACGATGCACTTCATCATCTGTAAGCTCACGCCATTTACCAACCTTAAGCATACCGAGCTTAACTGAGCCTACAGCATTTCTTTTAAGTCTGATAACATCAAGACTGACTTGCTCACACATTTTTCTTATCTGACGGTTTCTACCCTCATATATTGTAATTTCAAAGACACTTCTGCCTGCACTTTTTTCAATAACACGGACACTTGCAGGTAATGTATCTCTGCCATCGCCGTCAATATCTACACCTGATTCAAGCTTTTGAATCTGAGCATCATTAATATTGGAGCGCACTGTTACACGATATGTTTTCGGAACATGCTTACGCGGGTGCATTACGGCATTTGCAAATGCACCGTCATTCGTAAGTAACAAAAGACCTTCTGAATCCCTGTCAAGCCTGCCGACAGGGTATACAGTTGCTCCCACATCCTCAACAAGCTCCGCAACACATTTCCTGCCCAACTCATCGCTCATTGTTGTAACATATCCGCGAGGCTTATTCAGCATGATATAATACTTCTGTTTAACGGCAACAACCTTTTTGCCGCTTACTGTAACAGTATCCTTCTTAGGGTCGATTTTATCACCAATTTGGGCAATTTTACCATTAACCCTGACCTTACCTTGTTTTATAAGCTCCTCAGCCTTACGGCGTGAAGCAACTGAACATTCTGATAAATATTTTTGTAATCTTTCCTGTGCCATAATTCACGTCTGTCTCTGCGACAGTCCTTTACTTAAAAATTCTTTCGTTCTTTGTAAAAACGATTTATGAATAACAGATGTTACCACATTTGCGCCAACAGTACAAACAATCGGAACATCTGTTACACTTTTATTATTTATATATACCCTTGCAGTACCAATAACATCGCCCTTTTTAAAACCTGCATATAAAAAATCCGGTACACGGTAGCAGACAAAAACTTGAGGTTCATCTGATACATACGGAATTATTATTTCCCGGGAAAAAGAGGTTGGAACAGCAGAAACATCCCCACCTACAACAGGAACAAATGGACTGTTGCAGTTCAGGGAGATTTTTTTCACCTTGCCAAAAGAATATTCCATGAGCTTTATGTGGTCATTCCAATCATCCGATGCATTGAGTGTAACACAGACTAGGGTCACTCCATCACGCCTGGCAGCAGTTACAAGGCACCTACCCGAAGCCTTTGTAAAGCCTGTTTTAATACCCAAGGCGCCATCAAACATAGAGAGAAATTTGTTGTGGTTATACAATGTCCGAGGACCTTCTTCACCGAAAGTAACAGAACAGCTCCTTTTTGAACAGATATCCGTAAAAACAGCATTTTTAACAGCATAAGATGCGAGAAGTGCCATATCAAAAGCTGTTGAATAATGGCCGTCTTCAGTCAATCCTGAGGGATTTTTGAAGCTTGTGGAATTCATTCCAAGTGTTTTGGCTTTTTCGTTCATAAGCCTTGCAAAAGGCTCTTTTCCCCCTGCAACAAAAGTCGCCGTAACATTTGCGGCATCGTTACCGCTGGATAAAAGCATACCTTTAACGAGAGTCAACAGCGAAACTTTATCCCCCGACTTAAGACCCAACGAGGTACCCTCAACATTGACATCATTAAAGGTCGCTTGAGTTGACTGATGAATTTTACCGCTTTCCAATGCAATAATTGAAGACATTATTTTCGTTGTACTTGCCATACCACGTTTTTCATAAGGATTTTTAGAAAAAACAAGCTCACGGGTATCGGCAATCATAACAACAGCCGAATGTGCAGAAACAATTAAATCCGCTGAAAACACATCAACAGTAAAATATCCGCACATTACAATAATCACAAGCAAAAAACATAATACTCTGTTTAGCAAAAGTAACCACCTGCTTTCAACCAATAATATGCAGGTGGTTAATTAAAAATAATTGGGATTATTCTGCAGAAGCAGTATCTGTATCCTTTTTCTTTGCAAGTGAGGTTATTTTATCAAACATCTCGGGAACAAGACTTACAGCTCTTTCAACAGCATTATCATCGGAAACAATGTGCTTAATTGTTACGTCGCCATCCTTAACAACGAGGAATGCAACAGGATTGATTGTAATACCTGCACCGCCTGCTCCGCCGAAAAGCTCAACATTGTTTTTTGAGGGGAAGTCTGATCCACCTGATGCAAAGCCGTATGTAACCTTTGAAACGGGGATTATTGTAAGACCATCGGGAAGATTAATAGGATCACCGATAATTGTGCTGACATCTACAAGATCCCTTACCTTTTCGATTGTTGTGGAAAGAATTCCGTTAGCTGATTTTTCCTTCATTGTGAAGCACCGTCCTTATTTATGTTAGTGTTATTATTTGTATTATCAACCTCAGCAGAAGAATCTGCTACGGTATTTACAACAACTTTTGTTTTGTCACTTTTACTTTTGGCAAACAGAATTTTAAACAGAACCTTAAAAGCAAGCTGAATTACAAGTACAACAGCAGCGTTAGTAATATGAATCGGCGTAAAATGAACATCAACATACATTTCTGCCTGATTCTTTGTTGCCAAAAAGTCCGGACTTATATCAAAATCATATTTTTTTACTTTACTTGTTGAAACAAGCTTGCCTAAAACAGGATACAACCAGGCACAAAGCCTGCCGTGCTTGATTGCAGTTGATGCAGCATCACCGCCTGCGGTAACCATTGTTATGTACAATTCATCAAAGACAAAGATTTTGTACAGTTTACCAAAAAAACCGCCCAAAGATTTGCCGACTGCACGAAGCATTCTTTCGATTCCATCGTAGCCCTGATCAATATAAAGTTGTTTCAACAGACCGTTACCCTGTTGTTCTGTAACAGGCTTGTCCTTCTTGTTTTCTTCCTTTGGCGTAGCTTCTTCTTTCGGCTTTTCCTTTTTAGGCTTCTTTTGTTTCTCCTTTTTGGGTTTAGTGGAGTCAACAACAGGAATTTTCAAAAAAAGATATTTAACCCACACCTTAGTATGCTCACCATAATCTATTATAACGTGAACACGAACTGAAAACAGGATGACAAAAAACAATACAATGCCCAAAAGTATGTATAAAACAGGCATTTTATCACCCCTTGGTGTTAAATATGTAATTATTCGGCAGGTTGGTCAGCCTCTGCGTCGTCACCATCGCCGTCAAACAATGATAACTGTCCGTTATCAACATCTGACATTAATATATCTTTATCTGTCTGGGGAAGCTCGGGCAAATCGTCTAAGCTGTTAAGGGAAAAGCAACGCAGAAAGTCTGCCGTTGTGCCGTAAAGCACCGGTCTGCCGGGAACATCAAGCCTACCCTTTTCCTCAACAAGACCGCGCTGGCACAGGGTATTAACAACACCTGAACAGTCAACACCGCGAATCTGCTCAATGTATGGCTTTGTAATAGGTTGATTGTACGCTACTATTGCAAGAACCTCAAAGGCTGCTTGTGAAAGCGGAGCATTCCTTTTTAGATCAAGAACGTTACGAACAGCATCAACAAACTCTTTTTTACTGCAAAGCTGATATTTGGTATCCAGCTTCAAAAGACAAATACCGCTGTTCTCTGCATCATATTTATTCTGCAAAGCATCAAGTGCAAGCAGAACCTGTTCATCGTCCATACCAAGAACCGATGCCAGCTTAGTATACTCAATCGGTTCTGCGGCAGCAAAAAGTACTGCCTCAACCGTTGCTACCTGTTTATCGTTAATCAAGAATCTTCATTTCCTTCCAAAAGTTCAATCTGAATATCTTCACCATCGCCTGAAACATAAATGGTTTTGTTTTTAGCTAACTCAAGTACAGCAAGGAAAGCAGCAATCAAATCCGACCTTGACTGAGCCTGACGGTAAATATCAAACAATTTAGTTTTGCGTTTTTTCTTAAGTGATGTAACAATTGATTCAATCTTGGAGCCAACAGACACAATTTTTCGTGTAACAATTGCCTTAAATGAATCTATCGACGGAGGCAATCGCCTCAATTTTTTGCCTGCCGCGAGAGAATATGCACTAAGAAGCTCCGTGGGTTCATGCAGTCTTTTGTAAGACATATCAGGGCTTACGCTCTCAGGAAACTCGCGGACTGAATAGTTAAAACCATCTGTCATTTCAGAAAGTTTTCCTGCAAGGATTTTACAATCCCGATATTCAAGAAGCTCATCACGGAGTTCATTTTTCAACTCCTCCGCCTCATCATAAACAGGTAAAAGAGAAACTGTTTTTATATATACAAGACGTGCCGCCATTTCAAGAAATTCGCTTGCAACATCCATATTCTCCTCCTGCATTCCGCGTACATAGGAAACATATTGTTCAACAAGCTCGAGAATGGGGATATCATAAATATCAATTTTATGTTTTGTAATGAGGTGCAACAGCAGGTCCATCGGACCCTCAAACACCTCAAGTTTATAAGAAATCTGTTCCATAATTCACCCTAAAATTAATCTGAAAGGAAGGCTTGCAATAAATTGCAGACCATATAAAACATAGCCGGATGCATAAGCAAGCGGAGTATCAAGGACATCTGTAAACAGAAGAATGAACAAGGCTATGGTGATATAGCGTTCATACGCCATAATTTTATAATAATATCTGTCAGGCAAGAAGGCAGTAGCAATTCTTGAACCATCAAGCGGAGGAACAGGAAGAAGATTAAAAACTGCAAGATTTACGTTTATATGTGCTGCAAAGCTAAAGAAAATTGCACAATAATCCAAAAACAATAAACTGCCGGGATTCAATGCAACAATAAGATAGTAAATAACCAAACAAATGAAAGCCTGTATAAGGTTGCTTACAGGACCTGCTAAAGCAACAATTGCCATACCTGCCTTAGGCTTCTTGAAATTACCCATATGAACAGGAACGGGCCTTGCAAAACCATATCCGCACAAAAAAATCATTATTGCGCCTATGGGGTCAATGTGCATTTTAGGATTGATTGTTAACCTACCCTGAAAGCGTGCAGTTTTATCACCCAACTTGTCCGCAGCTAAAGCATGGGCGAACTCGTGAAGAGGTGCAGCACAAAAAACCACAAATACCATTGAGCCAAGATAAACCATAAGTTCAACAAAGCTCATAGAACCGCTCAGAAAATCACCGATAAATCTTATCATAACAAATCTTCACCTGTATTATCCTATAATTTTACTATAAAGACATAAAAAGGTCAATAGAAATAATTTAACGGGCAACAACCACTACCCTTTCGATACCGGAAGCATCTTTTATAACATTGCCTTTCTCTGCTTTGCCCACAAAAAGCGTTAAAATATCTGCTGCCTGGTCTTCGCCGCACTCCATAGCAAGATAACCGCCTCTATTAATCAGAGGATACCACATCTCACAAAGCTTACGATAAAAAATGAGACCATCATCACCGCCATCAAGTGCAAGGCGCGGCTCAAAAGAAACCTCAGTCTGTAAGGAATCTATTTCATCAGACCTTATGTAAGGCGGATTTGACAAAATCATATCAGGGCGCGGAAGACCGATAAAGCTCGCGCTATCAAGAATATCAGCTTTTATTATTTTAACATTATCAATATCAAGGAGCTCCTTATTCTGCCTTGCAAAGCTAAGAGCTTCGTCGGAAACATCAATGCAATAAACCTGAACCTGTGGACATTTTTTTGCAATTGATAAGCCGATACATCCGCTGCCGCAGCAAAGGTCAAAAACAACCTTGAAACCTTTTTTATATATTTTATCAACAGCAAATTCAACAAGAATTTCCGTTTCAGGACGCGGAATAAGAACACCTTTGCCTACTTTAAAGGAGTATTTGTAAAAATCCCACATTCCGAGAATATACTGTAACGGCTCGTGAGAGCAACGTTTTTTAACACAGTCCTCAAAATGAATAAGCTTAACATCATCCACGGCATCCCCCGAGTGCATAAGCAGACCTGTTTTATTATAACCAAAACAGTATGAAACAAGCTGCTGAGCATCAAACTCGGGACTGTCACAGCCTGCATCCGTCAAGGACTTAACCGCATCGCGGTATACAGCGTAAAGTGTTCTCAATTACTCTTCCTCCGTAGTATCCTTTACAGACTCATCTGAAGAATCCTTCTTTTCAGGCATACCGTAAAGAACAGCCTTGATTGATTCGATTCCCACCTCAATAATATCATCAGTCGGCTCCTGAGTTGTAAGACGCTGCATATAAAGTCCCGGAGCTGACAACAATCTGACAAACACATTGTCGTGCTTACCGGCAAACCTTATAAATTCATAGCCAATACCGACCGTAAGGGGTAATATAAGAAGCTTTACAGCCATCCAGACAGCTCGGTTAACATCCTTAAGCTCAGGAAAGAGTACAACAAGAAGCGATGATATAAGAATACTTATTATGAGTATTACAAATATAAAGCTTGTACCACAACGAGGGTGGAAACGACTTTGTTTTTTTACATTTTCAACAGTCAAATCAAGACCTGCCTCATAACAAAAAATCGACTTATGCTCAGCGCCGTGATACATAAACACACGCTTGATATCAGGGATTTTCGACACAACCCAGATATAAAGAACAAAAATAATCATTCTCATAATCCCCTCAAAAAGAGGATGCAAATCAGCAAGAGCATTTTTAAAAATATATTTATCCGCAAGGTCAACCACAAGTGAAGGTAAATAAGTAAACAGACCAAAGGCAAGCAACATACCCAAAACAAGTGAAATACCTGTAATTACAGCCATCATTTTAGGACCAAAATGATCTGAAAGCCACTTGTCAAGCTTTGACATTTTTTCAGGATCAAGCTCATCATCATCGATGCCTGCTTTTTCAGCAGATTTTTCCATACACTTGAAGCCAAAGAGTAATGACTCAATCATATTTACAACACCACGGATTATCGGCAACCCTGCAGGCTTGAATTTATCACGCAGGTGCTTTACCTCAAGCTCCTCGGTATCAATGGAACCGTCAGGCAATCTTACGGACATAGCGGCACCCTTTGGTCCCATCATCATAATACCTTCAATCAGAGCCTGACCACCGACAGATATGGGCTTCGGTGTATTTTCAGATTTTTTATTTTTCATTTTCATTCACTCTCATTTCTTCAATAAGTGAAGGTACGGGCTCTACTGCAACCTTCTCTATGGGTAAAACTATTGTAACAGTTGTACCGACATCAAGCTCACTGTTGATATCAAATACACCATTATGAAGCTTTACTATTTCATCAACAACGGCAAGACCGATTCCCGAACCTCGCACCTGTATGTTTGCCTTATAAAACTTCTTTTTAACATTTGGCAAATCATCCGGTGCTATGCCGCAGCCCGTATCAGAAAAATTGATAGTAAGAACACCATCATCAACTACAGCATCAACATCAACCAAACCGCCCTGCTTATTGTACTTAAAAGCATTATCAAGAACATTTACAAAAACCTGCTTGATTCTGTTAGGATCACCCATCATAGGTGCAGGAATTTCCGGTGCGTTATATTTAATTTCAATACCATCACGCTTTGAGCGTTCTTTAAAAACAAAAACAGCCTCATCAAGTTCGGCAAGAACATCAATTTTCTCAAGCCTGAGGGTCATATTTCCGCTTTGCATACGCGAGAAATCAAGAAGCTCCTCAACAAGATGTGAAAGTCTGTCCGACTCGTTGATAATAACCTCTGTTCCCCTACGGGAGATTTCTCTATCCTCGCCATCGAGCTCCTTAAGCATTTCACCCCAGCCTTTAATGGCGGTAAGTGGAGTCCTGAGCTCGTGAGAAACAGTTGAAATGAAGTCGTTCTTCATTTTATCAGCAACGGCAACCTCATTAATCATTGTATTAATGGATTTTGAAAGCTCCGTTATTTCGTCCTCGTTTTTACTGTCGGACTCTATACGAACATCGTAATTACCTTTTGCTATAAGCTTTGCGGTTTCATTTATTTTTTGTAACGGTGCAACAATAGTCTGCACAAAAAATATACCTGAAAGAGCAACAAAGAAAATTGCAACAATATAAACAGCAAGTAAAATAAGTGATAAGCTTAATATTTGTTGGTCAATTCCACGCATTGATGTCATAAACCGAACAGCTCCGGAAAACTGTCCGTCTGTCCTTTGCGGTAAAACCATAGCAACACTGACAATATGCTCACCATTGGAATTAAAGCCGAACCACTTGCAAACACCTGTAGAAGCCTCTCTTGCACCATTGACATCATCCATTTGCTCCATTGTTTCATTACACAAGAAGCCTGAGGAAGAAACAACTACGTTGCCATGCTTGTTAATAACCTGCACTTCAATACGCGACTTGTCCGAAAAGCTGTTTGAAAACTCCTTTGCTTTTTGAGAAAAAACCTCATCGCTGCCGTCTACATAGGGTGTAAAGTAGGTTATAACCGTTTCGTTAGCATAACCTGACAAATAGTTCACAACGTAATTGCGATAATAGTTTGTAAACAAAAGAACACAGGCAGCAACAAGGACAAGAAGAATCAACGCCGTGATAAGTAACGTATTGGTAGCCCATCGTTTGGTAATGCCTTTTAAAACAGCGCCTTCTTTAAGTTTGCGTACATTTAAAACAAGAGGAAGTTTTGTATACAGCTCAGAGGATTTATCATTCTCGACATCAGCAGATGAAACATCTGCAGCATCACTTTTCTTAAAAGCGCCGACTTTCCCGAAAACGTTTTGAAAAAACGAAAAACCGTGCATTACTTATCACCTCCGTCTTAAATTCTTTTAAAAATTAATTCCACTTATAACCCATACCCCAAACAGTAACAAGATGCTTGGGTATAGAAGGCTCATCCTCAATTTTCATTCTGAGTCGCCTGATATTAACATCAACAACCTTTTCATCACCGAAGTAGGATTCACCCCAAACCTCTTTTAAAATATCGGTTCTGCTGAGAGCCATACCGGGATTTGAGAAAAAATATTCAATAATCTGAAACTCAACCTGAGTAAGCTCAATAAATACACCGCGCTTTGAAAGCGTACGATTACGCAGGTTAAGCTCAAAGGGCTCTAAAGTAATTTTATCTGCTCGGACAGGCGGTTGAACAACAGTCTGAGTATTCAGGGCAACTCTGCGATAAACGCTGTCAACCCTTGCCATAAGCTCCGAAGGAGAAAAAGGCTTGGTTATGTAATCATCGGCACCCATCAAAAGACCGGAAACCTTGTCCATTTCCTGTGTTTTGGCAGTAAGCATTATAATACCGACCGTACCGCTTTCATTTCGAAGACGTTTACACACTTCAAGTCCGTCAACATTGGGCATCATTATATCGAGCAAAACAACGTCAAACTCACCGTTTTTGCCATTATAGATATCAAGCGCCTCTTGTCCGTCACAAGCCTCTGTAACCTCATAACCTGCCCTTTTAAGGGTAATGGCTATAATCTCGCGGATAGCAGACTCATCCTCTGCAATAAGTACCTTTTTCATTTATAATTCCTCTTTCAATTTATTGTAATGAGAGATGAATTCAAAACACTCTCTGTAATTCCGAAATATTTGCCGTTCTGAGTAATCTGATAATAATACTCACCCAACTCATCCTTGCGCAGTAGCTCACCGGGAATTTCATTTGTAACGGAATTACTCCTGTACATCAGTGAAAACAATTCACCGCCAAGGTTTCCTTCATCCTGATTCCATTCATAAAAAACAAGTGCTTCACGTAAGGTATCGTACTTAACTGTAACCGTATCATCCCAGATAAATTTAAATAAATAACCATCCACAGGGTTCAGAAGAGTAAGAACAGAGCTGTCACCTGTGTCACCCTTCACGTCAGACCATTTTAACATTGTGAACACGTGAGTACCCTCTTCATTGACAACAGAAAGAGCCTCTGCATTACCGTACATGGTTGTTAAAACGGGAATCTCTATCAAACCATCAAAATCAATATCAGAGCAAGCAACAAGAGAGTTACGGGAGTTTGAAACAGCAGCGTCTGCAAATGCACGCACGGGAGTCTGTGAGCTGATATCCCAGTAAATCATCTCTGTAAAAACAATCTTTTCGTTTTTCATACAATCGACGAAAATACGTGAATAAGCCTTTCCCCCATCAAAAGCAACATCATTTATAATCTGTGTTACTGATTGTATGTTACCTTCAATAGGAACCTCACCATATTTAACAAGAGCTTTTGAATCCGATAATGTAAAAAGTCTTAGATATGACTTTTGTGATGTACCTGTATCATCGATATATATAAGACACAAATCAGTCTTGTTATCGCTGTTAAAATCAACAAAGCTTTTAGCAACACCGTACTCATTGCCCAATGAAACTAAATCTAAATGACCATTCTTTGCAACTTGAGGTTGAAAAACAGTAACAATACGCGTTGTTTTACTGTCCATCAAAGTCCAGCTTATAAAAACCTCGGGACGTGAATCATTATTGACATCAACAAAATTAACATCATATATTCCATTTCCTGCACCTTTAACGTCTGTGCAATACTGCCACTCGCCATCAACATCTTTCATCAGGAGAACTCTTACGGAGCCCTCTGAGTTTGATTCGGAGTAGAAAACAAGAGCCTCTTCAGAATTGTCAGAATCAATATCATATAAAACAAAGGGGCTTTGAAACTCACCTGTTGCAGGTGCTTTGAGCTGAAAGGTCTTGTCCTTCATTATTTTATTGAAAGCAATTTGAATTTCACCATTCTCTCCCGACTGTGCCGGTGGCAAAAGCAAGCTCTCAACAGAGAAAAAGTTAAGAGAGCAGCCGGAAAAAGCAACAACTGTTACAACGGCTATCAACAAAGCCATAAACCTGTATATTTTCATACTGCCCTCCTAAAAAATCACAAACTTACATCAACTGTGTATGTGCCGCAAACCCAACAACCGGGATTGTTGACTGTAACAACAGCAGGAACACTGACGGTTTCGCCTTCCTCTAAAGTTACGGAAGAAAGGTCAACCTCAACAATAATCATATCCTCAGTAATACTGTTTAGCTCGGCAGTCTTGCCGACAACAGCAACGGATTTACTGAGACCTGATATCTTATATTCATACTCATGAGGATTATTAACCTTAAACTTCTCGGAAGGTACAGTAATGTAATCCTGCGAAAAGCCGTTAAGGTCAACAGTTACTTCAAACTCTGAAACATTGTTGCCTGCAACGGGAACATTCTCCGAACTGAACATAAAGGATTCGTTGCCCGGATACAGGTTTTTAAAATCAATTATGCCAACAGATACCTCATCCGTCTTGTCGTACTCATCAACAAGTATGCTGAACTCTGCAGTAGAAGGAGAAATTGTATACTCAAGAGGAGTAACAACATAAGTATCGGGAGCATTTTTAAATGTAACAACTGCATCAACTGTTTTTACCTTGAAAACAGGAATGGTAAGAACAACCTTATCGGTATTCATCTGAAGATATGAAAAATCGCTCTTATTATTCTCATCCAAGGGAATTATCTCAGTTTCTGCAGACATATTTGAAACAAGCGGTGAATCGAGAACAAGTCTTGTTACAACACGGGAAATTTTATTAACCTCTGCTGAGGGTCCGGTTATTGTAACGGAAGACTCAGAAAGATTAATATCACCCGATGAAAAGCCTTCGCCGACAATAGGCGAACCGTTTGTGATAATTTCCGGCTCCAAAACAAGCTGAACGGTTTTGGGAGTATCAAAATAAACATTAACAGATTTTTGTGACAGGGATGATATTTTATAATCTGTACGCCCACTTGCGGATTCACAAGCAAGCTGTAGGTTATGAACACCCGCGGAGTTAACATTGTTTGTGATTGCAGTAACAATAATGTCCTCATTAGAAAGATTATTGTTTGAAATCTGATATTTTTTACCTTGAACAGTTACATCAACGTAAAACTCCGACTCACCGAAAACCTCCAGATTAAACTGAGACGGAACTGTGTTATCAATGGTAACCTTAACACCCTTAATTACACGTGATGATTGCGGACTGACATTTATTACAACAAGCAACCATATGGCAATTGCCAAAAGCACGGAAAAAAGGAAAACAAATTTATCGTTCTGAAAAATCTTATTTATAAAGCCTTTATTATTCATTGTGTTTTCCTCCTTTATGCTTTTTTTCTTTTTTGCTTTTTTTATTATTCTCTTCCTGATTGGACTCAATAAGCTCACTTAACAACATTTCACGCAGATTACCTGTTGTAACATCCCTTGTGAGAACGCCGTTTTTAGCAACGGATATCAACCCGTTCTCTTCGGAAACAATAACCGCAACGGCATCAGTCTGCTCTGTAATACCAATTGCCGCTCTGTGCCTTGTGCCAAGCTCGCTTGCAAGTGTAGAATTCTGTGTAAGGGGTAAAATACAGCCTGCAGCAAGAATTCTGCCGTCACGTACTATAACAGCACCGTCATGCAAAGCGGAATTTTTAAAGAAAAGACCGTTAAAGAGTTCAACAGAGGACTTTGCATCAACAATTGTACCTGTTTGTGCAATTTCCTTAAGAATAGAATTCTTTTCAAATACAACAAGTGCACCTGTATATGATTCACTCATTTCATCTGCAGCTTTACAGAAGTTATTAACAGTATCTTTAATATTTTTTTCGTGCTCCTCATCGTTATGGAAATTAAAAAACGAAAAATCCTTGATCGATTGTCTGCCGAACCTTTCAAGAATCGACCTGAGCTCAGGAGCAAAAAGTACAACAAGTATCAGTAATCCGTTTTTGAACAAAGTGGACAGGAGATATTCACTCGCCTCCATATTAACGAGTTTTACAACAGCAAAAACGATAAATAAAATACCGATACCCTTAACAAGCTGAAATGTTCTTGACCCACGAATAATTTTGATACCTTCGTATATCACAAAAGCAACAAGCAAAATATCAAGCAAGTCAGACATAAAATTAAAACTCGTAAGAGCACCTATAATTTTATCAAAAATACTCATTATGGAATTCATTAATTCTTGCCCCTTCCAAAATTTCATATAATCAACACATTTTTACCCAATATATGTTTTAATTATATCATACATTATTTTCAATTGCAATTTTTCTGACTAAATTTAATAGAATATTTATATCTTTTTTTGTGACAAAATACGACGGAGATATTCTTACCGTCCCTGTTTTCTGTGTACCCTTGAAGGTATGCGCTAACGCCGAGCAATGATAACCTCCACGTACGGCAATACCATAGTGCGAAAGATGCAGAGCAACATTTTCGCTATGTGTTCCGTTTACGTTAAAGCTAAGAACATTGCTTACACCTTTATTCTCAGGTAAATACACGGTAACGCCTTTAATTTCGCGAATTTTTTCCGCAATTATTTTACAGGCTGATTGTTCTTT
>JAZULH010000008.1:0-20975 GCA_045602985.1 Acutalibacteraceae bacterium
TCGCCCTCTGAGAACAAATAAACGAATTTTTTGCTCATAATTTACCTCCAAAAAATTTTAAATTCTTAAATAGGTATATTTAACCACCGCTTATTGTAACATAATAATTTCAATATTTCCATAGGTTTAACAGAAAAAACCTATATCTTAGTATGGATTTTTTTGGTAAAGATAGACAATAATGCTCAAAAAAATCTCCCGACAGTCTCCTGCCGGGGAAATTTCACGTTTTTATGAAAAGCCTTTCCTATATTTCATTGAAATATTCAACAATATATTTAACCACCGCACCAAACATAGGGTGACTGTGAGAGTGTGCACCATCCCAATTCTCCCAAAGAGTTGTAGCACCGTGTTTTTTCATATTGTAGAAGGAGTTTTCCTTTTCATTGGTAAGCAATTTAAAGGCAAGGTCCGTATGACCGTTTTCACACAATGTACGCAAAAGGATATCCGTACCGAAAATGCCTGTGTCAAACTGACCAAGCTTCTCATACTTATTCACAATTGCTTCAAGTGTTTTTTCGTTACCCAGACCCAGGTCATAGCCATAAGCATCGCAAGCCTCAACAGAGCCGTAGAAGGTAGACGTCTTTTTGTCATAGTACTTATCCGTAAAGGCTTTCTTGACCTGTTGGTAACGGGCTTTAAGCTCCTTGACAGGTTTACCCAGAAGCTCCCCAATTTCAATTGTCATTGCAAGGGTTTTAAGGTGGAAATATGTGTTTACAAAGGGCTCCGGAATTAAGTTTCTGTCCTTCGGTGAGCACCAGTCACCAAGGCACCAGCCGCCCAATTCCTCGCGTGTCACAATACCTCCCTCGCTGTGGCTTTTAAGATAATCCAGGTACATAAGCATATTGGGATAGTACTGCTCCAACACGCCTTTATCACCATAGTGCTTGTAGAAGATGTACGGCACAATTACCATAGCACCGCCCCAACCGCCGGGACCGCCACCACCGCCATAAAAGGGTGCGGTGTGCTGTACATGACCTGTGTAAATATCCTGACAATCAGCAATATCCTGCATCCATTTACGATACATTTTTTCTGCATCAAAGCAGGTCATTACCACATCTGCAGTCAACTGACCGTCACCTGTATAGCCGAGACGCTCTCTGTGAGGACAATCTGAGGGTACACAGCCGTGAACATTGCTCAACTGTGTTCTGATATATGAATCGAAAATCCATTGTAGGGTTTCGTTGGATGATTTGAACTTAACAATGGGCTTCATATCGGTATGCGTTACGCGATACTCTTTAACCCTTACTCTGCCAAGCACATCAAAATACCTTGCGCCGTGCCATGTAAAGCGGGGATAAAACTCCTTGCATCTGTTGTCATAAACAAAGGTATCCTTCTGCATACGAAATTCTCCGCCTGCAGAGTGAAATGCAAGTGAACCGTCATCATTTAATTCCTCGGCAAAACGGATTGTACAGCCGTCACCGGTATATGCTCGCTCATCGAATTCAATAACGGGATAGCCTGTTATATTTTCGCCGATATCATATACGGCATAATCCCCTCTTCTGAAGATACATTTCGGCTTTAATTTTCTTATGATTTTATCGGGCAGGCAGTCCTGCTCCTGCAAAAGTGATATAGGGTCGGGAATAACCCGGGCGTTTGACCATCCTTCAACAGACTCTGATACATCTGCAAAATCGTAACCGCCAACACGGGCATCCTGATCCTCGCCATAATAAAGGTTTGCCCTTTGCACAAAGGACTTTTTGTATTTGGTAAACTCATCGCTTTTTGCAAGGATTTTATCACCCTGAGTCAGCTTGAAGCAGAGCATTAAGTCACCATAGGATTTCACGCCCTCATTTATACACTCACGCTGAGTAAACCAACCGCCGCCGATATGGAAAACAATTATGTTTTTGCCTTTTTTTATAAACCGAGAAGCATCAATTCTTTCATAAAGAATTCTGTTGGTCATTGTGTCAAAAATCGGGTATTCCATTGTATGTGTAGATGACCTGACATAGTTTGTCCAGGCAGGGGCAAGCACCCTGTCGCTTATACATTTTCCGTTAATGTATATGTCACAAAATCCAAGACCGCTGACAACAAGCTCTGTGGGTGCTTTTTTGTCTGCAACAAAATCACAACGGGCAATCACGGAGTGAATCTCACCGCCGAACTGCACCCAACGGGCACCTTGAAAAACAAGATTTTTTTCACATTTTATATATCCGTCAACAGGCACTCCGCTTTTGGCGAGTCCGTTTTTTTCCACAAACCAAAGGGCATTTGTACGGCACACAGCTACAAGCTTTTGCGCACCGTTATCAATGGCATAAGCTTTGAGTAATTCAAATATTTTTTTACCCAAACCGAAATTGCGATAGTGCTCTTTTACGGCAATTTTATAAATTTCAAATTCACCATTAGCGTTATTGACCACGCTGCCACAGCCTATAACTGTACCTTTTATGCTATATGCAATATGCTTCGCAACTGCATCGCGTTCATCTTTTATATACGCAGGTTTTTCCCCCACCCCGCCGCAAAAAACCTCGCGGCGAAGTGAGATTATATCCTTAAACCCTTTATCTGTAAAATCTGTAAAGCTGTAAGAAAGACTCATTGTCTTATCCTTTCTTTTTAGGAACAATTACAAAGTTAAATGTAAGCTCCTTTGATGTGTCAATAGTGTATTCGGGCAATGTTTTAGGTCCGCAGCTGCCTGTACCCGTACCCCTTGTATATCCGTCAAGGGTTACAAATGTAGTTTTTTCGTCACAGAGATCCTCCCAATGGTTCGCTTTTCGGAGAGTCTCCTGAGTATAGTTGTGGACATTAAAGTTAAATTTCCTATCAGAATAAATGAGTATCTCCTCGCCCTTATCGCTCATAAGCTTAAGATATGAAACGTCTGAGTGATTGGAGTTATCCTGGGGACGGATATACGGCTCATGCTCCTGTGCCACAGTAGATTTATATATACCCACAGGTGCGTGAGCATTGAAGTCATTGTAGTTTTCCTTTTCGCCTCTGCCAAAGTACTCAATTTGGGAGAACCTCTTATCCGCCTCAAAGGTTATACCTGCACGTGCCATATCCTCGATTTCTTCACCGTCATCTGCCTTTGCGACTGCAACCTCGATATCAACAACACCGTTTGCACCGATGATGTAAAGAACATTTGCGTTGAATATCGGTTTTTCCTTGCCGTAGACGGTAAGATACTCGCTGACTGATGCCACACCCGATTTAACCTCAGCACTTAAATCCTCAAGCACAATTCTGGGATTGTGGATACCCTGCTCCTCCCAATCGTCGCCAACACGTCTGTCATTGTCCAGATAGGCTCGGTAGAAGTTGAGTAAAAAGCCCTTGTGCGAAACAGGATTTTTGCTGAGCACGGAAACTCCGTCCGCTTTATACGAAAGCATTTCGCCTGTTTCCTCTGAAAACTCAATTGCTCCGTTTGAATATTTAACGGTAATAACTTCACCATCGGACGTCATTGAAACCTTACCCATTTCAAGGGACGGCTGGATAAATGCTGCCTCGCTGAGTGTAAGCTGCTCTGTTGCAACCTCAAAATCGCCCTGAAGGTATGTCAGGTTAAGATATGTGTTTTTATCATAATCAACCTTAGGTAAATCAAGCTTATATGTTGCCTCTTTCTCCGGTGCAATTGCAGTCATAAAGCTACCGCATTTAACAGACTCGCCGTTAACCTGGTAATCCCAATAAACCTCAATATCATCTGAGCGCTTAAACCTGTTTGTATTGAGAATAGTGAGCTTGTTGCCTGAAAGTCGGGTTGCTCTCAAGGGTCTGTAAACAGCCTTCATATTATAAGCACCTGTGTGGGGTGTGCGGTCAGGATAGAAAAGACCGTCAACGCAGAAGCAACCGTCGTGGACAACCTCACCGTGGTCACCGCCGTATGTATACTTATACGGGAAGCCGTCGCCATCGTGAAGCACCGAATGGTCTGCCCATTCCCAGATACAGCCACCCATAAAGATATCATCAGAGTAGAATATCTGCATATACTCCTCAAGTGCACCGGGACCTGCACCCATAGCGTGACAGTATTCGCAAAGGTAGAAGGGCACCTCGTTAAATGATTTGCCGTGCTTACGGCGGGCAATAGCCTTAAGATCGTCGGGATGGGTGTACATCTGCGAATACACATCGTAGTGCTGACGCTTTGTATGTGTTACACCCTCATAATGCACGGGAATCCTTGTACCTAAATCCTTGAGCATCTTATAGCACTTATCGTGGCACTTATAGCCCTTGGACTCGTTACCGAGGCTCCACATAATAATTGAGGGATGTGTTCTGTCGCGGAAATACATTCTGCGGACTCTATCCATATAACGGGGCGCCCATTTAAGGTCATGGCTGATAAGCGCCTCGTCACAATCAAGGTTCCAAAGACCGTGTGTTTCAATATCTGCTTCATCCACAACATACAGACCGTAATGGTCGCACAGCTCAAGGAAGAATGGATCGGGCGGATAGTGGGAAGTTCTTACGCAGTTTACATTAAACTCCTTCATAAGCTGAACATCCTTTTCAAGGTCAAGGAAGTCCTGACAGTAGCCCTTTACAGGATGTGTATCGTGGTGGTTAACACCCTTAAGCTTAATCTTTTTGCCGTTAAAGTAGAATGTTGTACCGTCAATAACAATATCCTTAAAGCCAACATACTGACGGATAGTCATTGCCTCTTTTTTGCCATTAAGCAAGGTTATGCACAGCTCGTACAGACGTGGAATTTCCGCACTCCACTCCTCAACGCTTAATTTTTTGAACGAAACCGCAGTCTTTTTGGCGGCTTTTACCTCGCTCTCGGCAACAGCCTCTTTACCGTCATAGAGTGTTGCTTTTACTACGCTGTTTTTGTATGCGCCCACAACCTCAACGGAAATATCCAGGTCATACTTCTTACCCTTTTTAGCAGGTATTGCCTGAAAATCGTTAATATAGCACTTGTCGTATTCATAAAGGAGCACATCGCGGAATATGCCGTTCTCTCTGAACATATCCTGTGCCTCCAGGTATGAGCCTGTACTCCACTTGAACACAACAGCAACTATTTCGTTGGCGCCTTCCTTCACATACTCAGTAATATCAAATTCATAGGAGTTGTGAGATGCCTCACCGTAACCCACAAAAATACCGTTAATGTACAAATCAACGCAAGGTGAAACGCCTAAAAATGTTAAAATGTATGTTTTGTTCAGATCGCTTATATCCACAAGCTTGCGGTAAATGCCGCAGGAAAAATCCTCCGGAAGAACAGGCGGTTTTACGCCCTTACCCCATTCAAGGCCAAACACCCTGCCGTCAAAGCCATAGGGTGTGTTGAGGTAAACAGGCGGTTCATAGCCTGTTCGCTGCCAGGTGGAGGGAATATTGACTTTATCGAATTTTACCCTTGATGTATCAAGGGTTGCAGGCAATGCGGATTTCTTTTTGTAATACCTGAAATCCCACTCACCTGAAAGGACACGTACAATATCGCTGTTATAACGCTCTGTTTTGTAGTCTGCTTTTCGGGCATCCTTCTTTTTTGTGTGGGGAACAGCGTAGGCTCTGGGTGCAAGTCTGCCGCACTCCACCATCTTAAAATCGTGATGATTGTTTTTGTCGAGAATATACTTCATAGATATCCCTCCGAGGGTATTTTTTTACAATTACATATTATCATATCCATATGGTCATTTCAATTTTTAAATAAAAAAATATGTACCAAAAATATACCATTTGTTTTGATAATATGGTAGAATACAGATATCCTTTTTACTTTTGGTGACACTATGGATTTTGTTGAAGAAAAAATCACAGGTATAGTGGAGGAGGTTACTTTCCAGAACGAGGCAAACGGGTTCACAGTCCTTGACCTTGCTCTGGAAAACGAGCTGCTGACAGTTGTAGGCGTTCTGCCCGGTGTTTCTGCCGGAGAAACCGTAACAATTACAGGAGCATACACAACCCACCCCTCCTTCGGCAGGCAGTTCAAAGCAACTGCCTTTTCTCGCTGTATGCCGGAAACGGTTGAACAGATATACAAGTACCTGGCATCGGGTGTTATACGCGGCATAGGGCCCAAAAAAGCAATGACTATCGTGGAGCACTTTGGCGCAGACACTCTTGATGTGCTTGAAAACGAGCCCGAAAGACTTGCATCCCTCAAAGGAATTTCAAGGGACCAGGCAGAGGCTATGGGTGAGGATTTCAAACGACAATACGCTATGCGTACTGTTATGCTTGGTCTTGAAAAATACGGATTTTCACCTGCAGAATGTGTTCGCATCTTTAAAAAGCTGGGGATTGGTGCTGTCGAAAAGGTAGAGGAAAACCCATATATGCTTTGTTCCCTCGGTCTTGGCATCAGCTTCGAGCGAGCAGAAGGCATAGAGCAGAAGCTGTCAAAAAAGCCTTCCCCCGATTACAGAATACGCGAGGGTATTCTCCATGTTTGCAGGTACAACTCCACAAACAGGGGTCACACCTGCATCCCCCGCGAAAAGCTCCTTAAGCCATCGGCAGATTTACTGGAAGTAACTCAGGATGAAATTGATATTGCAATTGACAGCCTTGTTAACACAGGCCAATTAAAATGTGCACTTATTGACAAAAAGGAATTTATATTCTTACCGTCTGCATACCTTGCCGAAAAAAAGATTTGTGAAAGAATAAATATTGTAGCAGGATTCCCTCCGCCCGGAGCTCCTCAGCTTGCAGATTGGATAGACTATATAGAACAAAAAAACGACATCAGGTACGAGGAACAACAGCGTATCGCCATTGCAACTGCCGCAAAAAAAGGACTTTTGGTTCTTACAGGCGGACCGGGTACAGGTAAAACCACCGCTATTAAGGGCATTATTAATATTTTTGAAAGGCAGAATCTTGATATCGCACTTGCCGCACCTACAGGCAGAGCCGCCAAACGAATGAGCGAGGTTACGGGAATGGATGCAAAAACCATCCACCGTCTGCTGGAGGTTGAATGGGACGAGGACGACCGTCCCGTTTTCAGGCGGAATATTCAGAATCCCCTGGACTGCAATGCCCTCATACTTGATGAATTGTCCATGATAGATATTCACCTGTTTGCAAACCTGCTGGATGCTTTACCCTTGGGCTGCAGGCTTATATTAGTAGGTGACAGCGATCAGCTGCCCCCTGTTGGTGCAGGTAATGTTCTGCAGGATCTTATTGAATCCGGTATGCTGCCTGTTGTACGCCTTACCCAGGTTTTCAGACAGGCTATGGAAAGCAAAATTATAACTACAGCTCACAAAATTGTAGCAGGAGAGAACCCGGATTTATCAAACGACGGCAAGGATTATTTCCATCTGGAGCGACCTTCCCCTGTCCTTTCGGCACAAACGGTTGCAGATCTTTGCAGTCAGCGTTTGCCCAAGGCTTACGGATGGGACCCTGTAACCGATATTCAGGTTATTTGTCCATCAAAAAAAGGTGAGGCAGGTACCCAGAATCTGAACAAGCTCCTGCAAAACGCCCTTAATCCTGCAGATGACAACAAAAAGGAGCTCATCGTAGCAGGCAGACTTTTCCGACAGGGCGATAAGGTTATGCAGGTGCGCAACAATTACGGTATCGAATGGGAATCCCCCAAGGAGAAGGGCACAGGCATATTTAACGGTGACATTGGTACATTAATGGAAATCGACACTCATTCAGGTGTTGTTACGGTGGATTTTGACGGCAGAGTTGCAGTAATACCCGGTGAATATCTGACCGAGCTTGAGCTTGCATATGCCATTACTGTCCACAAAAGCCAGGGAAGTGAATTTAAGGCGGTTGTTCTGCCTGTCAGCGGTGTTGTACCAAACCTCGCTTACAGAAATCTTTTGTACACAGCAGTTACACGCGCCCGTGATTTACTTGTTTCCGTTGGCTCTACAGAAACTATATACGCAATGACACAAAATGACAAAAAGGCAAAGCGGTATTCTGCTCTGGCTTGGTTTTTGAAGGATGAAGGCTGATGAAAGAAAACTCCTTTTTCAACACCTTACTTAATCTGATTTTCACTAAACGATGTAAAATCTGCGGCGATATATGTGATGTACGCCGTGACCTTTGCACGCAATGTGAAAAATCACCCTCACGCATTGAGGGTGATATATGCCTGAAATGCGGTTTACCTAAAAATGACTGCGGTTGTAAGGCTCCGCCTTTTTATATGAGTGTATGTGCTCCGTTTTATTATAACGACGGACCGAAAAGGGCTATAACCCTGCTAAAGTTTAAAAATGACCGCAAGGTAGCAGAAAACCTCGGCAAGGAAATGGTTCAATGCGTAAAGAGCCGTTACACCGGCTATGATTTTGACTGCTGCACCTTTACCCCGTCCCACAAAAAGGATATAAAATCGCGGGGATACAATCAGGCTCAGCGCCTGGCAGAGGTTATAGGGCAGGAGCTTGGCATACCTTGCTATGACCTTATCAGTAAGGACTTTCAGACTCAAAGCCAGCGCACCCTCCCGGGACACCTGCGCACGGGTAACCTTGCAGGCGCTTTTTCATACAAGCGCAATACTGATACAGATATTAAGGATATGCGCATACTTTTGTGCGATGACCTTAAAACCACAGGCGCCACTCTGAATGAGAGTGCCAAAATCCTTTTATTTAACGGCGCGGCAGAGGTCAGGTGTGTTACCGCCTGTATTAAGAAAAAATGAATATTACAAGCATAACAAAAACGACAGCTCATTGAAAGAACTGTCGTTTGTTTTTGTAATTATACGAAGTAGATTACGATATCACGTCTACCCCATTTTCTGCACTGCTCCTCAGTATTCATATGAAGGTCAACAGTATTGTCAACGCTGTGAATGAATCCGCCTGTATCTGCAGCAATGCAATAGCCGTAAACATATCTGCCATCTGCAGAAACGATGTACATCTCCGTACCATAGGGAATTTCCTTGGGGTCAACTGCAATGTAACCGTTCTTAGCGGGAACGCCTGTGGAGGTTGCATCCCCGGGGCTGCAATATGCAGTAGCCTTTGCATTTATTGCACGCTTGTATGTTGTGGGAAGACCATTTGAACCGATTGTTACGTGTGAGGGAACTGCAAGCTCACTCATAGGTGTGCCAATAGGAAGCTCAGTTGAATAAACAGGATTTGAAGATGCCTGTGCATTCTTTATTGTTCCCTTGTCAGCGGTTGACGGAGCAAGCATCTTCTCCTTAGTGCCAACCTGCACAACCTTGTTTGTAGGCTCTGCAAGAACGCTCTCAGAAACAACCTCTGAGCTTACAAGCTCGCCGTTTACAAAGCGGTCCTCATAAACAACTGCCTTTGCACCCTTAACACCTTCGGTAACAACCTTTTCCTCACCTTTATAAAGTGTGGATGTGTTAATGGCTTTTGTTTCGTATGCAATATCTTCCTTCTCGGTGCGTTCTTCCACTTTAACGCGGAAAACCTCTACCTGGATACCGTCTTTAATAGGTGTATCAAGTGCAGGCTCAGTATAATCGAGCTCACCAAGAGTAACACCTGCAACTGAAAGAGCATCCGCTACAGTATCACCGGAAACAGTTTCGGTAACAGTTTTACCGTCAACATTGATTGTAACATCATAGATGTCGTAAATTTCGATAACCATACCGTCTGTAAGAAGGTCTGTGCCTGCACAGTTAAGCGCTGTACCCTTTGTAAGAGTGATACCTGCTGCCTTAAGTGCATCGCTTACAGTACCTGATGTATGCACGGTATATGTTGTGCCGTCAAAGTTGTTGATTGTAACCTTAACGCCACGTCTTATAATGATTGCGCTGCCGTCCTTACCTGTGAAGTTCACAAAGCTGACTGTATCACCGTAAGCCTCGCTGACATTGATACCCTCGTTAACGAGTATCTGCTGTGCGTCGGTCTCGGCTGTCATAACGGAAACAGCTGTATCACCGTCGTAAATTGTAACATTGTACATTACGGGCGGTGTGGCGAAGGCTGTCGCTGATAAAAAGAAGACTGTTGCCATAATCAAGAGAGTGATTCTCTTGATGCGGGCAGAGACTGCCTTTTCGCCGTTTTTAGAAAGTGTCATGATAAAAGTTTCTCCTTAGACAAGCAACTTACCGAAGTTAATCCCCAATTGTAAATTAAAGAGGTTTCAATAGGTTGCCGTTGTAGGCATGTTTATCAACAATAGCACACCGAATTGCCTGGGTTCGATACGTTACTGCCAATAAAAATGCCGCAGTTATCCTATGGCACTTTGTATTATACTCAACAAAAACAAAAAGTCAAATTTTCAAAAAGATGCTTTTTGTTAACTTTTCACAAACTTTTTAAACGCAAAAAACAATATACCCCCATATTTTGTGGAAAATATTGTCAATCCCACAATAAAACCCTTGTCACTTTTGTAAAAATTGCAGAAATTACAAACTGTAACCTTTAATAGTGTACAAAAAGGGGTAATATTATCAATTTGTAATTATTTGTTGACACCAACGCCTAAAAAAGCCATAATATACCTATAATATAAACATAACCACTATTTTTCACGGAGTTTTTGCTATGACCATAAATTTACCCTCACAGGTTGTTAATATACTTGAGCTCCTGCAAAGCGCAGGCTATCAGGCTTTTTGCGTAGGCGGTGCTGTTCGCGACAGCCTTATGGGTACTGAACCCGGGGACTGGGATATTACAACCTCTGCCACTCCCCAACAGATTGCGCATATTTTTGCAGATTACAAAACAATTGAAACAGGCATCAAGCACGGTACACTTACCGTAATTATGGACAGCAAGCCGTACGAAATAACAACATACCGCATAGACGGCGAGTACGGTGACAACCGTCACCCGGAAAGTGTTACTTTTACCGCAAATCTTAAGGATGACCTTGCGCGACGGGATTTTACAGTAAATGCAATTGCGTATAATCCCTGCTCGGGTATTGTAGATTATTATGGCGGACAAGAGCACATATATAATAGTATAATAAAAACAGTCGGCAATCCGGACAAACGCTTTTCGGAGGATGGTCTTCGCATTATACGTGCACTGCGTTTCGCCTCAACCCTGGGCTTTGAAATTGAGGAGGAAACTGCCCTTGCAATACACCGCAACAAGGATTTATTAAGGAATATATCTGCAGAGCGCATAAATATTGAATTATCCAAGCTTCTTTGCGGCAAAAACGTATTTAACATTCTTATGGAGTACTCTGATGTTCTGTCAGTTTTTATTCCGGAAATTGCACCTGCAGTTGATTTTGCACAGTACGGCAAAAAGCACGCATACAATGTATGGGAGCACATCTGTCACACGGTAGACACCATCCCACCTGACAGAATTCTGCGCCTTACGATGCTTTTACACGACCTGGGCAAGGTACCCACCCATGCTCTGAACGAAAAAGGAGACAGCACCTTTAAAAACCACGCCGCCATAGGCGGTGAAATGGCACGGGATATTCTGACACGACTGAAATTTGATAAAAAAACGATAAACAGAGTTTCTTTCTTGGTAGGTAACCACGACTTTGAGCCTCCCGAAAGCAAAAAAGCACTCAAATATCACCTTAAAAGCAAAACTCCCGAGGACATAAAAACTCTGTTAATTATAAAAAAGAGTGATCGCGGAGCCCTCAGCGAAAGCTACCGCGATATAAGTGAAGAAACACGTCAAGCCTTAATATGGCTTGAAGAAGTTGAAAATAATAACGAGTGCTGTACCCTGTCGCAGCTTGCTGTCAACGGCAAGGACCTGAGCGCAAAAGGGTTAAAAGGCGAGCAAATCGGCGCCGCCCTGAACACTTTACTTGATGCAGTTATTGAAGAAAAAGTACCCAACGAAAAAAGCCTTTTATTGACATACTTATTATAATAGTATAAAATAGAAATAATAACCAAAATTGAAAGGGTGTTATAAATGAGAAAAAAATACTCTCTTAACTTTGATTGGAAATACAATCCCGAATTTTCGGCAGAAATGGTTAAAAAGGATTATGATGACAGCAAATTCCTGTCTGTTGATATTCCCCACACCAACAAAGAGCTGCCCCTTAATTATTTTGACGAAAAATCATATCAGTTTGTAAGCTGTTACCGCAAACATTTTGATATAAAAAAGAATAAGGATATGCGATACATCCTCCACTTTGAGGGTGCTGCGGTTTACTCAAAGGTTTACCTTAACGGTGACTTTATCGGTGAATACAAGGGCGCATACAATGCTTTTACATTTGATATTACAGACAAGGTAAAAGCGAAAGACAACCTGTTGGTTGTAGAGCTTGATTCCTCCGAGCGCAACGAAATTCCGCCCTTCGGCAATGTTGTGGACTACCTTGTTTACGGTGGTATATACCGCGAGGTATGGCTCGAAGAGGTTGCCGAAGTCTACATCGATAACGCTTTTGTAAGAACACTCAATGTTTTGCAGGATAAAAAGGTTCTGGACATTGATGTTACCTTGTCCGAAAGTGCAGAGGGCTCTCTCTTATTCACCCTTTTTGACGGCGACAACAAAATCGGCGAAAAAACTGCTGATTTCAAGGGTAAGGTTGTAAATGTCAAATGGGCAGTAGAGGATGTCAAGCTGTGGGATATTGATAATCCCAACCTCTATACCGTTAATATCAGATATAATGACTGTGATGAGATTTCCGTACGCTTCGGCTTCAGAGAATGTCGCTTTATGCAGGATGGCTTCTACCTTAACGGCAAAAAAATCAAAATCCGCGGTCTTAACAGACACCAGAGCTACCCCTATGTGGGTTATGCTATGCCCGAAAATGTACAGAAGGCAGATGCAGACCTGCTTAAATATGAATTAGGCGTAAACCTTGTGAGAACATCTCACTACCCCAACAGCATTCACTTCCTTGACCGCTGTGACGAAATCGGTCTTCTCGTATTTACCGAGATGCCCTCGTGGCAGTATCTCGGTGAGGGAGAATGGCGCGATATCTGCCTTGACAATGTCCGCAGAATGGTTATGCGTGACAGAAACCACCCGTCAGTTATTCTATGGGGTGTACGCGTTAACGAGGGTCTTGACTGCGATGAGTTCTACTCACAGACCAACGCCCTTGCAAGGGAGCTTGACAACACCCGTCAGACAGGCGGTGTAAGGAATATGCCCTTCAGCCACTTGCTTGAGGATGTATATACAATGAATGACTTTATTCATTCAGGCGGAGCTATCAAGCTGTTACCTCCTGCACTTGTTACAAAATCCCTTAAGGCTCCTTACCTTGTAACCGAGCACAACGGTCATATGTTCCCCACCAAGAGCTTTGACAAGGAGGGTGTTCGTGCAGAACACGCTCTGCGCCACACAAGAGTTCTTAACTCAGCCTACGGCAACAAGCGTACAAGCGGTGCTATCGGCTGGTGTATGGCAGACTACAACACCCACAAGGACTTCGGCAGCGGCGACAGGATTTGCTACCACGGTGTTACAGATATGTTCCGTGTTCCGAAAATGGGTGCAGCTGTTTACCGTTCACAACAGGAGCATACACCCTACCTTGAGGTTACCTCAGCAATGGATATCGGTGAGCATCCCGGCGGAACAATCGGCGATGTATGGGTGTTCACAAACTGCGACTATGTGAAGCTTTATAAAAACGGTAAATATACAAGCACAATTTACCCCGATTCTTCAAAATTCAAAAATCTGCCCCATCCTCCTATGATTGCTGCAGATTTTATCGGCGATGCCCTTGTTACGGAGGAAGGTCTTGACCCCAAGTCAGCCGCCCTTCTTACAGACACATTGGTTGCCGCCCAGACCAAGCAATGGAAGCTGCCTCCCTCAAAATTCATTAAGGCAGGTGCTGCAATGGTAGTGGGCAAGATTCCCTTCAACCGTATGTTTGACATTGTTACAAAATATATCGGCGGTTGGGGTAACGAGCAGATTACTTATAAATTCGAGGGCTATATCGGCGACGAATGTGTTGCAACAGTTCTCAGAACTGCCGTAACAGAGCTCAGCCTTGACGTAAAAGCAGATTCCCTTGTGCTTAAAGAGGGCGACACATACGATGCTACCCGAATCCAGATGATTGCCCTTGACCAGAACGGCAACCGTGTTCCATTTGCCGACAGCTCGGTTAAGGTAACAGTAAAAGGACCTGCAAGCATCATAGGACCCTCTGAGTTCCCCCTCGTTGGCGGTGACAGAGCATTCTGGCTCAGAACCACAGGGGAAAAGGGTGATATTACCGTTACTGTTGATGCAAGAGGCATCGGCAAGAAAACCCTTAAATTAAAATCAGAATAATTACAGCCTCTCCCATTCGAGAGGTTGTTAAAGGAGATATTAAAATGAACAATAAGCCTTATTACATTACAACTGCCATTGCGTATACATCACGCAAGCCCCACATCGGAAACTCTTATGAAATTGTTCTTTCCGATGCCCTTGCCAGGTTCAAACGAATGCAGGGTTACGATGTTTTCTTCCAGACAGGTACTGACGAGCACGGTCAGAAGATTGAGGAATACGCTGCTGCGGCAGGTGTTTCTCCCAAGGAATATGTAGATAAGGTTGCAGGTGAAATCAAGGATATTTGTGACTGCCTTAACACAACCTATGATAAATTTATTCGCACAACTGACAAAGAGCACGAGGAATCTGTCCAGAAGATTTTTAAAAAGCTCATAGACAAAGGCGATGTTTATAAGAGCGAGTACGAGGGCTGGTACTGTGTGCCCTGCGAAAGCTTCTTCACAGACAGCCAGCTTGTTGACGGCAAATGCCCCGACTGTGGCAGAGAAGTACGCAAGGAAAAGGAAGAAGCATACTTCTTCAAAATGAGTAAATATCAGAAGCAGCTTGATCAGTATATTGAAGAAAACCCCAACTTCATCTACCCCGAAAGCCGCAAAAAAGAGATGATTAACAACTTCATCAAGCCCGGTCTTCAGGATTTGTGCATCTCACGTTCAACCTTTAAGTGGGGCATTCCCTTCCCCGGTGACGAAAAGCACGTTATTTACGTGTGGGTTGATGCACTTCTCAACTACATCACAGGTCTTGGCTATGACCCTGATAATCAGACAGAGAAGTACAAAAAATACTGGCCTGCAAATGTGCACATTATCGGTAAGGATATTTTAAGATTCCACACTATTTACTGGCCCATTATGCTTATGGCCCTGGGCGAGCCCTTACCCAAGCAGGTTTTCGGTCATCCCTGGCTCCTTTCAGGCAACGACAAAATGAGCAAATCCCGTGGTAATGTTATTTATGCAGATGACCTTTGCAACCGCTTTGGTGTTGATGCCGTGCGTTACTACCTTCTCTCAGAGATGCCCCATGCCCAGGACGGTACAATTACCTACGAAACAATTATTGAGCGCTTCAACTCTGACCTTGCAAATACTCTCGGCAACCTTGTTAACCGTACAGTTGCTATGAGCAATAAGTACTTTGACGGCGTTATTCAGTCAGCAGATTGCACCGAAGAGCTTGACAATGAGCTTAAGGAAATGGCTTTAGGCTCTCTTGACAAGGTAGCAAGGCTTCTTGATACCTACAAGGTAAGCGATGCACTCTCTGTTGTGCTTGACCTTGCAAAGCGATGCAACAAATATATTGATGAAACCATGCCTTGGGCACTTGCAAAGGATGAGGAAAAGAAAGGCAGACTGGGTACTGTACTTTATAACCTTATTGAGGGTATCCGCTTTATAGCAGTTCTTCTCACACCCTTTATGCCTGAAACAAGCGCTAAAATTCTTGAACAAATCGGCACAGATGTTAACACACTTGACTCTCTTGCAGAATTTGGTGCTGTAAAAGCAGGTGATAAGGTTGGTACTGCAACTCCCCTTTTCTCACGCCTTGATGCAGAAAAGGTGCTTGCAGAAATTGAAGCATCCTTACCTCAGCCTGAGGAAGAAAAGCCCGAAATTGAAGGTCTTGCAGAAATTCAGTATGATGACTTTGCAAAGGTTGAACTCAGAGTATGCAAAATAACTGACTGTCAGCCCATTAAGAAGGCAAAGAAGCTCCTTGAGCTTACACTTGATGACGGCACAAAGGCACCACGTACAGTAGCATCCGGTATTGCTAAATGGTACAAGCCCGAGGACCTTATCGGCAAAAGTGTAATTGTAGTGGCAAACCTTGCCCCAAGAACACTCTGCGGTGTTGAAAGCCACGGTATGATTCTTGCAGGTGAAATCAGCGAAGAGGATGTAAAGGTTGTATTTGTAGATGGTCTTCCTGCAGGTACACAGTTAGCGTAATTTATGAACAATATTTTTGACTCACACGCTCATTACACAGACAAGGCGTTTAACGACGACCGCGATACTATGCTCGGCTCCCTTAAGGAGTCGGGCATTTGCGGTGTAATTAACTGTGGTGCAGATTTAAAAAGCTCACAGGAATCTCTGAACCTGGCAAACACCTACTCATATATTTATGCCGCCTGCGGTGTACACCCCGAGGAGGTTGATAATCTGCCGGAAAATTATATTGATATTTTAAGAAATATGGCAAAGGACAAAAAGTGTGTAGCCATTGGTGAAATCGGACTTGACTATTATTGGCGTCAGGATAACAAAGCCTTGCAAAAAAAGGTTTTTGAGGAACAGCTTCTGCTTGCAAGGGAACTGGCTTTGCCTGTTATAATCCACGACAGAGATGCCCACGAGGACACCCTGACAATACTGAAAAAGCACAAGCCCAAAGGGGTTTTGCATTGCTTTTCCGGCAGCGCCGAGATGGCAAAGGAAATTCTTAGGCTCGGACTGTATATAGGTCTTGGCGGAGCAGTAACCTTCAAAAACGCACGAAAGCCCGTAGAGGTTGCAGAAATACTGCCGCTTGACAGACTTCTTCTGGAAACGGATTGTCCATATATGGCGCCTGTACCTATGCGCGGCAAAAGAAACAACTCTGCCTATATTAAATATGTAGCAGAAAAAATCGGTGAAATCAAGGATATCGACCCACAAACGGTAATCGATTTTGCCACCAAGAACACAATTGAACTGTTCCGTATATAAAAAATCGGGGAGTGTGAACTCAAGGCTTAATTACCTTGATTTACACTCCCCTTTAGCATCACTTTATTTTAAGGTTTTTTAATCGTTATTTGTCAGGCATTTAATATAACAGGCTGTTGATGTGAGCAGCAGTGCAAAAAAGAAGAGAAGCAAACCGCTGAGGAATGCACCAAGAAAGCTTGTTGCCGCAAAGGTAATTGCCAAAAGAACCACGGAAAGAAGCACAGTTCCCAAAGCACCACCAAGTAATGCAGACAAGGCAGAACAGCTTTTTTTACAGCATTTTTCAAATGCGGCTGAAATTAATGCTGCGGCAAGGTAAGCAAGTGCCACACCCAATGTTACCCACAAAAATACCGGTGTCAGAGTAATAACTCCTGTTATGCGCAGAAAAGCGGTAACAACACCAACAACAATGCTTGCTATAACTGCAAGAGCAGTACAATTAAAAGGATTTCTATTACACAAATTTCCCATATATTTTTCACCCCCCCGTTTCATTTTATGTAGCCTGCATTTTTTGGTGACATCACAACTGTTAACCTGCTCAACAGTATAAAGCCACATAATACAGAGGGATAAATGATTATGTTATTTAATGTTTTCCTGCTTTATCGTTACGCTTTCCTTTTATTGCGTGGTTACCGTTTATTAATCAGTATTACAATCTACCTATTATATTCTCGCTAATCTCGTTTATAATGTTAAAGTCCGTTGCCTTTATATAGTACTCCTCAAGTCTGTCGTGTATATCCTTTGCCAGTGACATTGTTCGTACCGCTTCATTGATAAGCTCCTTTTTTGCTTTTTTACCAAAGAGGAGTTTTTCCCTTTTTACAGAAAAGCCCTCCTTATCCATAAAACGTCCGGCGTGGATTCGCTTGCTCTCATCATCAATGGAAAAATGGTAGCTGTTCTCTGTAAAAAGTGCGGTTTTAAGCTCCGGAATTATTATATGCTCTGCTTTAAAATCAGGAAAAAGCGGACAAAAGCACTTGTAAACATCGTATCCCTGTTCTATGGCGAAGTCACTTATTTTTTCTGCAATGTACGGCGCCACAACACCGTATTCATCCTCAATGGTTACAATTTTTTCTGCAAGGGCAACCACGGAATCGTAGCGCACATCAACACCGTCAGGTGTTACGGCTGACAAAAACCTTTTGTGAACCCTTCCCGGCTTATAATCTGCTCTTTCCGGCACAATGCGTGCTTTAAGCCGCTTAATGTATCTCTGAAGCTTTTCCTTATCAACACAATCGGTACACAGCAGTACATTTTGTGTTTCAATAGCAGAGGCAAGCATCAGATAATCTGCTGTCTTTTTGTGTTGCTGCTTATTGCTTTGGGTTAATTCGCCTATTTCATCAATATGACCCTTAAGGTAATTTTTATCCCAGGCAACGCTAAGGTCCACAATATGCTCAGTAACACCCGGCAAGGTAGGGTCCATAGTGTGGGGTGATGTGCCGTCAACCACACTGAAATTTATTTCAGGAACCAGTACTATATCCAAAGACTGCGGATCCGCACTGCAAAAGCCCCGTTCAACATAATAACCTCTTTTTTCAAGCTTATCGGCTATGCGCTTCATAAGAGTGGATTTACCCGTACCGGGCCCACCCTTAAGAATAAGGTGATTACCTTTTATGTATGGGTCGTATGTATCGCCAAACAAAGAGCAATAACCTTTTTTATTGTTAGCGCCGAAGTAAAAAGAAACAGGCAGAACTGTTTTTGTCATACCAATACCCCCGTGAAAGTTTGTTACAAGGCATATTATGAAAAAACAAAAAATTTGTTACTTCCCTGCATTGACTTTTACCTGAAACAAATATATACTAAATTGCAGAAAAGAGGTTATTGTATGTCAAGATATGAACAAGCTAAAAAGATTTATGCCGACCTGGGCGTAGATACAGAAAAAGCCCTGAACACCCTCAAGGATGTTACAATATCCGTGCATTGCTGGCAGGGTGACGACGTTGTAGGCTTTGACAGCAAGGAAAGTCTTTCAGGCGGTATCCAGACCACAGGCAACTATCCCGGAAAAGCAACAACACCCGAAGAGCTTATGGCAGACCTGGACAAGGCTTTTTCACTTGTTCCCGGCAAAAAAAAGCTCAACCTGCACGCTTCCTATGCAATTTTTGACGGCAACTTTGCCGACAGAGATGCTCTGGAGCCCAAGCATTTTGAAAAATGGGTTGATTATGCCAAAGAGCGTAATATGGGTATCGACTTTAACCCCACATACTTTTCACACCCTATGGTTAAAGACGGACTCACCCTTTCATCCCCCGATGAGGAAGTGCGTTCCTTCTGGGTACGGCACGGTATTGCCTGCCTTAAAATTGCAGAATACTTTGCAAACGAAACAGGTATCCCCTGTGTTATGAATATATGGATTCCCGACGGATACAAGGATATCCCTGCCGACAGGCTTTCCCCCAGGGCTCGCTTTAAAAAGTCCCTGGATGAGATTCTGAGCACTCCTTACGATAAATCAAAGGTTTACGTAACATTGGAAAGCAAGGTTTTCGGTATCGGTCTTGAAAGCTACACCGTCGGTTCTGCAGAATTCACACTTTCCTACTCTGCAAAGAATAATATAACTCCCCTTATGGATAATGGTCACTACCATCCCACCGAGTTAGTTTCGGATAAAATTGCTTCCCTGCTTGTTTTTAACGAAAAAATTGCTCTTCACGTTACACGTGGTGTTCGTTGGGACTCAGACCACGTTGTTCTTTACGATGACGAAACAAAGGAAATCGCAAAGGAAATTGTTGCACACGATGCTCTTGACAGAGTATTTATTGCAACCGACTACTTTGATGCATCCATAAACAGAATTTCCGCCTGGGTAACAGGTCTCAGAAATGTACAGAAGGCTTTGCTTAATGCTTTGCTTACACCTCACTGCAAAATGAAGGAGCTTCAGAAGGAATGTAAATTTACAGACCTTATGGTAATGCAGGAGGAAATAAAAACTGCACCTTTCGGTGATATCTGGGCAGAATATCTTGTAAGAGAAGGTATAAATGCAGACTATCTTGCAGAAATTAAAGAATATGAAGAAAAGGTTTTGGTGAACAGAGTATGAAAAACATTTTAACAGCACCCTTTGTTGAAGATATGAAAAGGGCAACAGCCAATATGTACCGTCAGGGCTGGGATGAAAGAAACGGTGGTAACATCAGCTTTATGCTTGAAGAGGAGCAGGTTGCAGAATACCTTGACCTTAACAATGTTATCCGCGAAATTCCCACAGGATTTGATGCAACTGAGCTTATCGGCAAAATCTTCATCGTAACGGGTACAGGCAAATACTTCAAGAATGTTGAGGTTGACCCCGAAACAAACCTTGGTATTATCCGTATTGCTAAGGACGGCACAACTGCAGAGCTCCTTTGGGGCTACGCTGATGGTGGCAAGTTTACAAGCGAGCTTCCTGCACACCTTATGAGCCATATGGCAAGACTTAAGGTTGACCCTCAGAACAGAGTTGTTATGCACTCACACCCCACATACACACTTGCAATGAACCACATCCACGAGCTTGACGAGCAGAAGCTCACTCACACTCTCTGGGAGATGTGCACAGAGTGTATCGTTGTTTTCCCCGAGGGTATCGGTGTTCTTCCCTGGATGGTTTGCGGTAATAACGAAATCGGTATTGCAACTGCTGAAAAGATGAAGGATTTCCGACTTGTTATCTGGGGTCTCCACGGTATTTACGGTGTGGGCAAGGATATGGACGAAGCCTTCGGACTAAGTCGGAGGCCAAGCGGTCTTAGGAAGACAATTAATTAAGGCAACTCCTTGGCTCACAGAACGACATGGCTACGATCCGACTTATTGCAACTGCTGAAAAGATGAAGGATTTCCGACTTGTTATCTGGGGTCTCCACGGTATTTACGGTGTGGGCAAGGATATGGACGAAGCCTTCGGACT
>JAZULH010000009.1:0-7389 GCA_045602985.1 Acutalibacteraceae bacterium
ATATCCCTGTTGGTATGAAAAATACCACCAGCGGTGATTTGTCAATTATGATGAATGCCATTACTGCTGCCCAGAGCAAGCATACATTTATTTACCGTGGCTGGGAGGTTGAGAGTGAAGGTAATCCGTATGCTCACGCCATTATGCGCGGTCTTGTTGACAGGGATGGTCACAGCATTTCAAACTACCATTACGAGGATTTGGCTAATCTGAGCGAAACTTACGCTAAATCAGGTCTTGTGAACCCTGCTTGCATAGTAGATGCTAACCACGCAAACTCAGGCAAAAAGTACCTTGAGCAAATCCGAATCTGCAAGGACATTATGTACAGTCGTGCTCATAATGAGGATATCAAAAAGCTTGTTAAAGGTATTATGATTGAAAGCTATATTGAGGACGGTGCTCAGAAAATCGGTGACGGTGTTTACGGTAAATCGATTACTGACCCTTGTCTTGGTTGGGAAAAAACCGAAAGGCTTATTCTTGATATTGCTGAACAGGTTTGATATAAAAAAGACCATTGAGGCACACTCCGTAAGGAGTACCTCAATGGTCTTTTGTGTTTCGGAATTAAGCTTTAAACATTAAATCTGAACAGAACAATGTCGCCGTCCTGCATAACATATTCTTTACCTTCTGAACGAACAAGACCTTTTTCCTTGGCAACTGCCATAGAGCCACATTCCATAAGAACATCAAAGGAAACAACCTCTGCACGGATAAATCCCCGCTCGAAGTCAGAGTGGATTTTACCTGCTGCCTGCGGAGCCTTTGTGCCTTTTTTGATTGTCCATGCTCTTACCTCGGGCTGACCGGCTGTAAGATAGCTCATAAGGCCGAGTAAGTCATAGCTGCGCTCAATAAGCAGGTCAAGTCCGCCTGTTTTTATACCAAGCTCCGAAAGGAACATTTCCTTCTCTTCCTTGTCAAGCTCTGCAATCTGAGCTTCAAGCTCTGCACAGATGGGGAGTACCTGACTGCCTTCCTCAACGGCAATTGCTTTAACTGCATTGTATCTGGCGTTTGTTGTTATCTCTGCGGCGAAATCATCTTCGCTCATATTACAAGCATAAATAACAGGTTTTGATGTGAGCAAATCAACTGTATCAATTATTGCTTTTTCATCGTCAGTAAGCTCTACTGTACGTGCGCACATACCGTTATCAAGTGCCTCGCGCACCTTTTCAAGTACAGCAAGTTCACCTGCGAGAGTTTTGTCACCCTTCATTGCTTTTGTTGTTCTGTCAATTCTTCTGCCAAGAATTTCAGCATCGGAGAGTATAAGCTCGAGGTTGATTGTTTCAATATCGCGTTGCGGATTAACATCACCGTCAACGTGCATAATATCATCATTGTCGAAGCAACGAACAACATGGATAATTGCGTCAACCTCGCGGATGTGTGACAGGAACTTATTACCTAGACCTTCGCCCTGGGAGGCGCCTTTAACAAGGCCTGCAATGTCAACAAATTCGATAGTGGCAGGTGTTACCTTGGCAGGATTGTACATCTCACAAAGAGCGTCAAGTCTACTGTCGGGTACGGCAACCACACCTATGTTCGGTTCAATTGTGCAGAATGCGTAGTTTGCCGCCTGTGCACCTGCATTTGTAAGTGCGTTAAAAAGTGTGCTCTTGCCAACATTTGGCAAGCCAACAATACCAAGCTTCATTGTAAAAACTTCCTTTTAAAAATTTCAAATCATTTTAACACATAATTAAAAGCATTTCAACATTTTTAAAATAAATATTAAGCTGTATACAAATTACCCCCTTACCAATACTATTGATGAGGTGATTTTTAATGGATTTCAGAACAGATTTAGCTTTAGAGCGTAAGGAAATGTTGAACGCCAATATTGAGGGCGTGGAGGTTACCGAGTACGAAAATGATGAATGTAAAACCACACTCATCAAAATAACAACAGAAGAAGCAGCAGAGCGCCTTGGTAAAGGCGTGGGTAAGTTTATTACTGTGGAAATGGATGCTTTTTCTGATGTTGCCGCGGTAAGTGACGGCAGATTAAATGCCCTTGTCAAGAGTTTAAAGTCGCTTTTGCCGAAAGGTGACGGACCTGTTCTTGTTGCAGGTGTAGGTAACCCTGCAATGACTTCCGATTCTTTAGGTCCGCAAACTGCATCAATGATTTTTGCCACTCGCCATATTGGGGATGAATTGCATAAACAGGCAGGGTTTAAAGATTCGTTGCGTTTAGTAGCATCAATTTCAGCAGGTGTTCTGGGTCAGACAGGCATAGAAACAAGTGAATATATTAAAAGCATCTGTGATACCGTAAAGCCCTGTTGCGTTATTACCGTCGATGCTCTTGCGGCAGGGAGCGTATCGCGCCTTGGCAATACCGTGCAAATGTCAGATACAGGTATTGCACCGGGCTCAGGTATAGGTAACACAAGGGGTCGTATTGATGAAAGCTATCTGGGCGTTCCCGTAATAGCCGTGGGAGTTCCTACTGTTGTGGATGCACTTTCCTTGGCGGTGGAGCTTACCGGTGCAAGGCACGGTGAGTTTTCAAAAGAAAACCGTGGCAAAGGTGAGGGTCTTGTTGTAGCACCCAAGGATATTGATCTGCTTGTAAAAAATTCCTCATACCTTCTTGCTATGGCAATAAATTGTGCCTTGCAACCCGGTCTTACTCCGCAGGAGCTTTATGCCCTGATGTAATATATCGCCATTCCGAGTCATATTTATGTATGAGAAGGGGTGGCGTTATGATTGTCAGGTTTGAATATATCAAAAAAATTATTTGCCTTGTGGTGTGTTCGGCACTTGTGGCAGGAACATTTTTGTGGAGTAACAATCTGGCGCAGTCAACCCACGGCTTTTTTAAAAAAGCCGGCAGTAATTCCAAGACGGGCAGTATATCCATTAACAAGGGGGCGTACTCCGACTCCGATACCTTGCAGATTACAGGCTACGGTGGTGGGGGATATGGTTCGCAATCACCCGATACTACGCCGTCGGATATCAACAAGCTTATGGCACAGGCAGAAATTGCGTATGCCAATTATAAGAAAAGCGGAGATATTAAAGAAATACAGATGGGTGGCAGTTCCGCTTGTGATTCCTATGGCATAATTGATGTCAATAACAAAACGGATGAATCTGTTGATATCAAAAAAATTCTGAACACTAAACCCTCTTTGGGGACTGTAACGAAAAATGAGCCGTATATTCTAATTTATCATACACACTCTACCGAAGGGTACGAGCTGCTTGATCTGGGCTGGTATTCAACAGAGTATGCTTCCCGTACTGCCGATAAAAACAGAAATATGATAAGGATAGGGGATGAGTTGACAGGTGTATTACAGGCGGCAGGTTACAATGTGATTCATGACCGTAATATTTACGACAGCGCCTATACCGGTGCTTACAGTCGTTCCCGCGTTACGGTTGAAAAATATCTTAAGCAGTATCCTTCAATAATGCTGACTATCGATGTCCATCGGGATGCTATTCATTACGATGACGGCACCCGTTGCAAACCAACTGCCTTTGTAAACGGCAAAAAGGCAGCACAGGTAATGATAATTACAGGCTGTGAGGGTGATGGCGTGTCAGACTTCTCCTACTGGGAACAGAATCTGTGCTTTGCATTGCATTTGCAAAATACGGTTGAGGAAAGCTACGAGGGCTTGATGCGACCTGTTTTTTTCTGTAATCGCAAGTATAATATGGATGTAACGCCCTGTTCACTCCTTCTGGAATTCGGAACAGATGCCAATACTCTGCAGGAGGCGGTTTACTCCGCACAGCTTGTTGGCGAAAGTCTTGGCAGAATGTTGGATAAATATATCTGAGAATTAAATAATATGAACTAATAAAACAAAGGATTGTATATATGGAATTTAATAAGCTTTTTAATATTTTTACCGTTTTTTCTGTTATTGTTATGCTTGCGGTAACGGTAGTGTGTCTGGGTTTTGTGGTGTCACAACGTGCGGAGGCAAACCTTAACACTCAGATTGCACCGCAAACTTCGGGAAAGCATACAATATTTTACAGCGTTTATTGACAAAATGTTAAAAATTCAAGATTTTTTTGTAAAAGTGCAAAAATTGTATTGAAATAGAGTTCGGTTTATTGTAAAATATTAGCAAGAAACAGTACACTGCATAGGTGTAATGATTCTATCGTCACAGGAGATGGATTATGTCAGTAAAGCTTAGCACACGTTATCTTCAGGGCTTTGTTAATGATGACGATATCAAAGCAATAGCACCCGAAGTTACTGCGGCAACAGAGCTTCTTAATTCCCGTACAGGCGCAGGCAATGACTTCCTTGGTTGGATTGATTTGCCCGTTAATTACGACAAAGAGGAGTTCGCACGAATCAAATCTGCCGCAGAAAAAATCCGTAACGACAGCGAGGTTCTTGTTGTTATCGGTATAGGCGGTTCTTATCTCGGAGCAAGGGCTGCCATTGAGTTCTGTAAATCACAGAACCGCAATTTGTACGAAAAACCTCAGATTATTTTTGCGGGTAACACTCTTTCCTCTGCCGCATTGGCAGAAGCAGTTGCGCTGTGCGAGGGTAAAGATTTTTCCGTGAATGTTATTTCAAAATCGGGCACAACAACAGAGCCCACAATCGCTTTCCGCGTATTCAAGGATTTACTTGAAAAGAAGTACGGCAAGGCAGAGGCGGCAAAGCGTATTTACGCCACTACCGACAAAGCACGCGGTACTCTCAAGGAGCTTTCCGACCGTGAGGGTTATCAGACCTTCGTTATTCCCGATGATGTCGGTGGCAGGTACTCTGTGCTTACTGCGGTGGGTCTTTTGCCTATAGCAGTTGCAGGCATCGATATTGATGCTATGATGCAGGGCGCACAAGATGCCCGTGAAGATCTTGCGCAAGGCGATGTTTACACAAACGATTGCTACAAATACGCCGCAATGCGCAACATACTTTACCGCAAGGGTAAATCAGTCGAAATGATGATTTCATACGAGCCCGACTATACTCTTATGAATGAGTGGTTCAAACAGCTCTTTGGTGAGAGTGAGGGTAAGGATGGAAAGGGTATTTTCCCATCATCTGCAGTTTTTTCAACAGATCTGCACTCTCTTGGTCAGTACGTTCAAGAAGGCAAAAGGTTAATGTTTGAAACTGTTGTTATGTTTGACAAGCCCAAGCAGGAGCTCGTTATTGGTCTTGATCCGGAAAATGGCGACGGATTTAACTTTGTGGCAGGCGAAACTGTTGACTATGTTAACAAAAAAGCCTTCCTTGGTACAGTTCTTGCTCACACAGACGGCGGTGTTCCTAATATGATTCTTCGGATGGAACAGATGAACGAACATGAGTTCGGCTATCTTGTGTACTTCCTTGAAAAGGCTTGTGCAGTTTCAGGCTACATCCTGGGTATCAATCCCTTTGATCAGCCCGGTGTTGAAAGCTACAAAAAGAATATGTTTGCTCTTTTGGGCAAACCCGGTTACGAGGAGCATAAAAAAGCTCTCGAAGCCAGACTTTCATAAAAACAGAAATCACGCCGAAAGGCGAGAAATATAAACGACGGAGGTAAATCACCATGATTTCACTTATTATAGGCAACAAAGGTTCCGGTAAAACAAAAAGACTCATTGCTCTTATTAACGAGGCAGTTGCAAAGTCCGACGGAACAGTAGTTTGCATTGAAAAATCCCCGTTACTTACTTATGAGGTAACCCATAAAGCAAGACTTATCGAAACAGAGCGCTTCGCAGTTGAGGGTTGTGACGCTTTCTATGGTATGGTGTGCGGCGTTATCGCTCAGGACCATGACATTACAGAGATTTTTGTTGATGCTACATTTAAGATTGTTGGCAGAGATTACGATGAGTTCGCTGCTCTTATTAATAAACTCAGCAAGATTTCTGAGGATACAGGCGTTGATTTTGTGTTCACAGTTTCCGAAGATAAGGAGAAGCTTCCTGAAGCACTTTTCGCAAACGTACAGGTTATCTGATGACGGCTTTTCCCCTCTGTTTATGCAGAGGGGATTTTTATTTGGGATATTTGTCAGAGGCGACTTCTTCTTTCTGTTAAAATATCAAAAAAATCAAAAATACTTATTGACAAAATAGGATTAAGATAATATAATATTCGGGTATGTTGAGAGGTAATGTGTATGATTATCGAACTTGAGTCTGTTTTCAATACGGAGGGTATGAAGGTTCCCTTTGATTACGAGCTTTCACTTTCCGCCATAGATGTTTCGGGGTATACCCCCATAACAGAACCTGCAAGGGTTCAGGGCGCTGTTGAAAACAAAGCAGGTATAGTTAGTCTTACTGCAAGTGTCGGCTTGGTTTACCGTGCACCGTGTGACCGTTGTGCAAAGGATGTTGAACGTAAGTTCAATTATAACCTTGAACACACCTTGGTTGTTGCCCTTGAAAGTGGCGAGAACGATGCTTTTTTAGAGGTGCCGAATATGCGCCTTGACCTTGATGCACTTGTTGAGGAGGATGTCAATCTCGCTCTTCCTACCAAGTACCTTTGCAACGATGAGTGTAAGGGTCTTTGTCCCCAATGCGGCAATAACCTTAACGAGAGCCAATGCGATTGTAAAGCACCTGTTGACCCACGGTTTGAGGCGCTTTTAAAGCTTTTGGATGAGTAAGTTATTTAAACATCATATAGGAGGTAGTACTAATGGCAGTACCTAAGAGAAGAGTTTCTAAAGCAAGACGTGACAAAAGAAGATCCAACGTTTGGAAAATGGATGCAGCTGCACTTGTAAAGTGCCCTAACTGCGGTGAGTTCAAAAGACCCCACAGACTTTGCACAGCATGTGGCTACTACAACGGCAAGCAGGTTATCGCAGTAGACTAATCTGTAATAATTGCAACTCGTATTTCAGAGGGCGGTGAGAGAAAAATCTCCCCGCCCTGTTGGACTTTAATTCTGTTTTATAGGTGGTGAGTGTGTGTCCGTAATTGTAAAAGATGTTGCTTCCGGTTCTTATGGTTACAGGGCGGGTGTTTTGCCCGGTGATAAGCTTGTTGCTGTTAATTCTCATCAGGTTTTTGATGTTCTTGATTATCGGTTTTATATCCAATCCCGCAAGCTGTCGCTTTTGATTTTGCGTAATGGCGAGGAGCTTATCCTGAATATTCGCAAAAGTGATGAGTTGGCAGATATCGGGCTGGAATTTGAAACATATCTTATGGACAAACAGCACTCCTGTAAAAATAAGTGCATTTTCTGCTTTGTGGACCAAATGCCTGAGGGTATGCAAAAGAGTCTTTATTTTAAAGATGATGATTCTCGTCTCAGCTTTCTTTTCGGAAATTACATAACTCTTACAGGGTTGTGTGAGAGAGAGGTTCAGCGCATTATAGATATGCACATTTCTCCCGTAAATATATCAGTTCACA
>JAZULH010000010.1:0-40118 GCA_045602985.1 Acutalibacteraceae bacterium
GCAAAGCCCGCTGCAACAAAGGGTACTTATATCCGTTCTTGCGTTGTAGCATCAACAATGGGCCCCGGCGTTCGTGTTAACGCTGCTAAGCTCGCAGGTTCTTCAGCTGCTGAAGAATAATTTAAAAAATGCTTGACATACCTCAACAGGTGTGTTAAACTACTAACGCTGTTCTAAAGACAGCAGGTGCAAATTTTGTTTAATGGTCTTTTAACCGCCTGCCGAGGAATGTGCTTTTTACTTGATTATTATTAGGTAACTGTGCCCTCCTCGCATTATGCGGTGAGGGCATTTAAATTTGGCAACTAATTTAACGGAGGTGAATTTATTTGCCAAGCGTAAAAGTTTTAGAAGCAAAAAAGGCTGAGGTTGCTGCTATTTCTGAAAGACTTCAGAATGCATGCGCAGGTGTTATCGTTGACTACAAGGGTATCAATGTTGCTGATGATACTGCTCTTCGTAAAGAGCTCCGCGAAGCAGGCGTTGAATACACTGTTTCAAAGAACACTATGATTGAGCTTGCTATCAAGGGTACAGAGCTTGAGGGTCTCGGTGAGTGCCTTGAGGGTACAACAGCTCTTGCTACATCTACTGATGACTATGTTGCTGCTGCAAGAATCCTTTGCAAGTTTGCTTCAACACACAACAATTTCAAAGTTAAGAGTGGTTTCCTTGATAATGAGGTTATCTCTATCGAGAAAATCGACAGTCTTGCAAAGCTTCCTTCAAGAGATGTATTGCTTGCTACTGTTTGCAGCGTATTCAATGCTCCTATCGCAGCATTCGCACGTGCAGTTCAGGCTATCGTTGATAAGGATGGCGAAACAGCAGAGGCAGCTGCTGAATAATTACTGCTGAAAAATTTTAAAAAATAGGCCTTTTAAGGCGACTAAATGGAGGAAAATAAAATGGCATCTGAAAAGATTACTGCTATTGTTGAAGAATTAAAGACACTCACAGTTCTTGAGCTCTCAGAGCTTGTTAAGGCTGTTGAAGATGAGTTCGGTGTATCTGCTGCTGCAGCTGTTGCTGTTGCTGCTCCCGTTGACGGCGGCGCTGCTGCTGTTGAAGAGAAAACAGAGTTCGACGTTGTACTTACAGAGGTTGGTGCAAACAAGATCGCTGTTATCAAGGCAGTTCGTGAGATCACAGGTCTTGGCCTTGCTGAGGCAAAGGCAAAGGTTGACGGCGCTCCTGCAACTCTTAAAGAGGCTGCATCTAAGGATGACGCTGAGGCTGCTAAGGCTAAGCTTGAAGAAGCTGGCGCAAAGGTTGAGCTTAAGTAATTTAAACTTAACAACTGCTAAAAGCAAATATGGTGCTCTGAATGTAAATTCAGGGCACCTTTTATTTTGTTTTTTTGTTGACTTGAAAAGTAAAATAAACTATGATGTTTATATGTTGTTCGGTTAGAATTTTTGCTTCCCGAGGAGAGTATGCAAGATGGAGATTAAACCTGTTGCTTATATAAAAAATGCTTTTACGGATAAGTTTGGTATACCCCGTCAGAGTGGTCTTGCTCAAACAATAGAGTCACATATTGTTTTTTGTGATGAGTACAGAGATGAAAACATGCTGCGAGGGATTGAGCAGTACTCACATTTGTGGTTGGTGTGGGGATTTTCGGAGAATCAGGGCGAGTGGTCACCTACTGTAAGACCACCAAGGCTGGGCGGTAACACGCGTGTGGGTGTATTTGCCACACGCTCACCCTTCAGGCCCAATTCACTGGGTCTTTCTTGTGTTAGGTTGGTTGGCGTTGTTGATACGCCCGAGGGTAAGGCTCTTTGTGTAACGGGAGCAGATATAAAAAACGGTACACCGATATATGATATTAAGCCGTATTTACCCTATGTTGATAAGATTGATGATGCTGTTGGCGGGTTTTCTGAGGAGCATAAAAATGATTGTGTTGAGGTTGTCTTTTCTGAAAATGTACAGGATATACCGCAAACAATAAAGGCGCAGTTAACGGAAATTTTGGTATATGACCCACGACCGTCATATCAGAATGATGAAGCCAGGGTTTACGGCTTCGATTTTGGAGAATATCGGGTCAGATTTACTTGCAATGGCAAGGTGCTGACTGTAATAGAGGTAAAAAATGATATACATTAAACCGGATTTTTTTAATAAATTCAAGTGCATAGGCAGTCAATGCAAGGATAACTGTTGCATTGGCTGGGAGATTGATGTGGACGATTGTACATATTCAAGATATCTTAATATGAACAGCTCATTTGGAGAGGATATCCGTAACCATATAACCACATCAGAGGACGGTAGCAGGTGCTTTCAACTTGCAGAGGGGGAGCGATGCCCGTTTTTAAACAGTGATAACCTGTGCGATATTATTGTAAATTGCGGTGAGGAAGGGCTTTGCGATATTTGTAGGGAGCATCCTCGGTTTTATGAGTGGTTTCCCGGCGTAACAGAGTGTGGATTGGGTCTTTCCTGTGAGGAGGTATGCAGACTCCTGCTCAACAGCGAAGAGATATTCTCATTGGAAGAGTATAGTGATGGTGAGAAAATTGCTTTGAATTCAAAGCAGGACGTTGTTGACTCGGATATGTACATAGTCACATCGGCTTTACGTGACATATTTTTTTCTGTACTTAAGGATAATTCCATAAGTCTTGAGGATAAAATTGTAGGTATTTCCAATAAGATTCAATCGTTTACAGGTGAAAAATTCATACTCAAAAAGGATGTGGCAATTATTGCCGCTTATGAAAAAACAGAGCCCATTGATGAGCAATGGTCTGCATATATTTCATATGTGAAGAACGATTTAGAGGGAATAAAATGTTTTGAAAAAAATCTTTTGGAAAAAGAAGAAAGCAATTTTATCTACTCTCAGATTCTGGCGTACATTCTTTATCGCCATTTTATTAAAGCGGCATTTGACAGAAACTTTGCCGAGCGTGTTGGTTTTTGTATTGAAGGTCTTCGTTTTATAATGCTTTCGGATATGGCTACTATCGCCCTGAAGGGTAAGCTGGATTTTGAAGACAGAGTAAATAATATAAAAAATTGGTCGAAACAGATTGAGTACAGTACAGAAAATACAAATTTTCTTATATATGGTGATATTTTATGAAAAAGCAGGAAAAGACTAATGTAATGCGCTTGCTTGAGCAAAAGGGCATAGCTTATGAAATGCACGATTATTCTCAAAGCGGAGCAATTGCAGGAGAGGATGTGGCGGCTGTTCTTGGTGAAGAACCGGAGCAGGTTTTTAAAACATTGGTAACTGTAGGTAAAAGTAAGCAGTATTATGTTTTTCTTGTACCTGTGTGCAGCGAACTCAGTCTTAAAAAGGCGGCTAAAGCCGTACAGGAAAAAAGTATAGAAATGATAAAAGCAAAAGAGCTCCTGCCGTTAACGGGCTACGTTCACGGCGGATGCTCTCCTGTGGGTATGAAAAAGCTTTTTGTTACAACCATTGATGAAAGCGCACTCCGATTTGAAAGAATTTTTTTCAGCGCAGGAAAAATCGGCTTTCAGGTTGAGGTTGCGGTTGCTGATATAGAAAAAATAATAAAAGTAAATTACAGCGATATTTGCGATTAATTATAAAATTCTTTTTATATCACACAATTCGGTTACGGTATATGTAGGTTTAACGGCGGAGAGGTTTTCCTCTCCGTTTTTATTGAACCAAACTGTGTCAATCCCGTAATCATTGCCGCCTTTTATATCGGCACTCAGACTGTCACCGATGAGCATAACCTCATTTTTAGGCGGATTACCCAGGTTTTCAAAACAATAATCAAAAAACTCTTTTGCAGGTTTTGGAATACCGATATCTTCAGATACAAAAATGTTTTTGAAATATTTGTTGAAATCACCTATTTTCAACCGACTTTCCTGAACGTATCTGAAGCCGTTTGAAACTATGTATAACTCGTATTTATCCTTCAAATATTCCAGTATTTCATAGGCTCCGTCTACTGCATAGGCGCCTTGGGCAACGCCGTTTTCAAAGGCTTCTTCAATTATTGTGCCGTCGTAATCTATACCTAAGCGCGCAAGTATAATATTCCATCGGTCAGCACGCAATTGAGGCTTGGTTATTTCGCCTTTTTCAAGACGCTTCCATATTTTCACATTTTCTTCAATAAAGGTATCAAAAACAGCAGGGGAATAATCAAAACCCAGGTTATTAAAAATATTTATAATGGAATGGCGTGCACATTCGTTGAAGTCAATAAGTGTGTTGTCTAAATCAATAAGTAACATTTTTTTCATAATTATTTATAGAAGAACACTCGCTGTAAGGACAGCGGGTGTTACTGTTTTTTATAAAGTTTCTAAAAGCTTGTCTGCAATATTGTCAACCCAGTCGCCCTCAAAAAGTTCAACTGCACCGGCATCTACAGCAGCGGCAAGCTTGTTGTTGATGGGGATTTGCGATACTGTGTCAACGTTATATGCTTTTGCAATTTCTTCAATATGGCTTTCACCGAATATATTGTGCTTTTTGCCGCAATCGGGACACATAAAGTATGCCATATTTTCTGCAAGTGCAATAATGGGTATGTTCATAAGCTCTGCCATTTTTACGGCTTTTTCAACAATCATACCCACAAGCTCCTGGGGAGAAGCAACAATAACAATTCCGTCAACAGGCAGACTCTGGAAAACTGTAAGAGGAACATCACCTGTACCGGGGGGCATATCAACAAACATAAAGTCTACATCGTTCCAGATAACATCTGTCCAGAACTGCTTTACTGCACCTGCAATAACGGGGCCACGCCACACAACGGGGTCAGTATCATTTTCAAGGAGCAGGTTAACAGACATAATCTCTATACCCGTTTTAGTTTTACAGGGTATAATGCCTGATTCGGTACCCACAGCCTTTTCATTGATGCCAAAGGCTTTCGGGATAGAGGGTCCTGTAATATCAGCATCGAGAATTGCGGATTTAAAGCCGCGACGGTTCATTGTAACAGCAAGCAAGGAGGTTACAAGTGATTTACCTACACCACCCTTACCGCTGACAACACCAATCACTTTTTTGATGCTTGAAAGCTCGTGGGGCTTTTCAATTAAGCTTTGTGGCTCCTGGCGAGAGCCACAGTTTTGTGAACAAGTACTGCAATTGTGAGTGCATTCGCTCATATTATTCATCTCCTAAAGAGTAATTGTGTTAAATAAAGGTCTGAACATATTCATTTAAACCTAAAATATGATAACACAACCCAAGGGAAATATCAACGGAAAAAAGATGCTTTTAATAAAAACGAATAAAAGGGGAGTGTAAAACAGGAATTTATTATTACCAAACCCCTGATTTACACTCCCCAAAACTCATTTGTTTTGAAGTTTAATAGCCTAAAGCAGTATCCTTAAAAATATCTACAATAACGCTGTTTGAGAAAATAAGCTTATCGAGGATAGTTATAAGCTTTCTCAGGAATGTTGAGATATCGTTTGTTTCCGGAACAATTGTTTTTATGTGCTCGGTATCCGCTTCCTTAACTACTATGGGTTGTGAATAGCAAATGCCGTCCTCACCTGTGATATAAAAACGTACAAAGTTCCTGATCTCGTATTCACCAAGGTCAATTGAGGTTGCTTCCACACCGCCACGGCGGATAACCTCACCATCTGCAATCCAGGTTACTGTATCAAAGTTGATGCCGTCAATTGTGATAACATCATCCTCATCGTCAATATCAACACGGGTAACTAAAGGTGTGTCGTTGGAGTCTGCATCAACCTCGGATTCGATATATTCGGGCATTTCTCTCATACCGTTAAGCTCCACACCGTTTGAATAATGTGAAACGCTGAAGAATGTGCCTGTTTCCATGCTTTTGCGGAGTTCGCTGTTGTTGAGCTCCGGCATATAGTGCATGGTGTATGCGAAGTTTATTGACTCTTCATTGTGGGAATCCGAGAATGTAAAGCTCCACGGAACAACTCCGTGAGGGATTGTTTTCAGCAATATCTGGTCATATAGGATACGGTCACAACGAGTGTGAGCATCTGTAGCACTGTTTATGCCCATACCTACTGCGGAGCCTGCATTGTCAAGGAAAAGACGTGCAAATTTATTGGCGTAATAGTCGTCAACTTTTTTGCCGACGTGGAACTCGGTATCTTTATCAGGGTATACATATTCGCCAACGTGGGCAAGCATTGTAAGTCCGCCTAACTTGTTAACCTCTTGTGTGGGTGTTTCGTAATCACCAAAAACACCTATAAGTCCCTGGCCGTAATCTGCAAAATACCCTGTAAGGTGACAATCGGCAACAGGTGTTGCAGCATTAAGCTCAATACCCATAGGGATATCAATCATACCGTTTTCGCGGATTGTGTTATTCGTTGTTTCTGCAGTACCGTTAAGGTATGCCTGATATTCCTCATCTGTAAGCGGGATTATATCGGACATCTGAGTTCTTTCGTATTTTACGAGGCGCAGTATGGGGATGAGCTCAGGCTCCTCATTCCAGTTTCTGTTAACTGTTCCGTGGTCTGTTATGGCTACTGCATCATATCCGGCATCATAGCTGTTTTGCACCACCTCTTTAACAGTCAGAAAGCCGTCGCTTGCGGTGGTGTGGCAATGGAGCTGTGTTTTGTATGCTTTCCATTCATCCCAGTTTATTCCCTCGTAGCTGCTGGTGATTTCGTAGTCAGTCTGATTGTAAAGTGCACCTGCAAAAGTAGTTAATGGCAACAATACAATAATAATTGTCAATGTTACAGAGATTGTTTTTTTAAAAATATTCATAAATATTCACTCCTTATGTAAAATATTTACCCTAATACTAATATACAACAATATATATACGTCATACAATCACCAGTTTCTATAAAAAATATGGGGTTCGGATGTGCAATTTGCTAAAAGTCCGTTGCTTATATTACATAATTATCATATATTTGTGTAAAGGTAATTTTGTTTGTTTTCTATTGACTTTTTAAGGCATTTTTTGTATAATGCTATGTGCTACTGTCAAATGGTATGTTTTGTAGCAAACAAATTTATAAATTACAGGCAACAACTACTTCTCATACTTCGAAAATGCCTGAATATACAGATAGGAGAAATAAAAATGAAAAGAACTTATCAGCCCAAGAAAAGACACAGAAAGATGGAGCATGGCTTCCGCAAGAGAATGGCAGACAGAAACGGCCGCAAGGTTCTTGCACGTCGCCGCAAAAAAGGTAGAAAGCAGCTCACATATTAAGGTCTGTTGACCCACTCTAAGTAGGAGAATAATGTGTCAGACTTCGTCACACTCAAATGCAATCCCGACTTTCGTCGGTTATATAATAGGGGCAAAGCTATAACTGATCCTGCGCTGGTTGTTTACTATTCCAAAAACCGCGCGGGAATTTGCCGTATTGGTATAACTACAAGCAAAAAAATCGGAAATGCAGTTGAGCGCAATCGTTCAAGGCGCGTGCTAAAAGAGGCTTTCAGGGCTGTTTGTCCGCTTGTAAAGCCTGAGTACGACATTGTCCTTGTTGCACGTTCCAAAACCAAGTATATGAAGAGTACCCGTGTTGCAGAAATTATGACAACTATTTTTGAAAAACAGGGTATGCTTATTACAGAAGGTGACGACCGATGAAAAAAGCGGTTATGACCCTTATCAGGTTTTATCAACGCCGTATATCACCCTTATTCGGGCCGAAGTGCAGGTATTACCCCACTTGCTCCCAATATGCGTTGGAGGCGTTAGAGGTGCACGGCTTTTTTAAAGGCTCATTGTTAGCCATAGGACGGTTGATGCGATGCAATATTTTCTTTCCCGGCGGAGTGGATCCCGTACCCCCGAAAAAGGAGAAAAAATAAATCTCCTTTATTACGTGAAAGGAAACTTTAAATAATGAGAGAGATTCTTGCAGTACCTTTCGGCTTGGCGCTCAGCGGACTTTACAGTTTAACAGACAGCTATATATGGTCAATATTCCTTTTGACACTTGTGGTGCGTCTTGCACTGTTACCTTCATCCATCAAGCAGCAGAAAAACAGCGCAAAGCAGGTTCGCCTTAACACAAAGGTAAATAAAATCAGACAGAAGTATGCAGGTAATCAGCAGAAAATTCAGGAGGAAACCCAGGCACTCTACCAGCGTGAGGGCTTTGGCGCTGCCAATATGGGTTGCTCATCTCTTGCTATACAGATGGTTGTTATGATTGGCTTGTATGGTGTTATATACACACCCCTTACAAGTGTGCTCAGATTTTCAGCAGAGCATATTGAAAAAATCAAAACAGCCCTGAATATTGTTGCAGATACAAGCAAAAATTCACGTGCATCCACTATGTATGAGTTACAGATACTCAATAAGTTTGCCGAAAACAAAGACAAGCTTGTTGGTATTCTTAATGCAGAGCAGATAGAATCTTTGGAGAGATTCAAGGAGAATTTCAGTATTTTCGGTATGGACCTTTCGCTCACACCCGACCGAGAATCATTGAACGTTTTGTGGATTATTCCCATTCTGGCTTTCCTTACAGCAATGGCATCATCTGTGTTTATGTTTATCCGCCAGCGTAAGCAGAATCCCGAAATGGCAAAGAATCCGACTATGGGTTGTATGACATTTATGTCACCTTTTATGTCACTTGTGTTTACATTTATGTTCCCCGCAGGTGTAGGTGTTTATTGGATTATTTCAAACATTTTATCATTTATTCAGCAGGTAGTGCTGACTGCTATGTACAGTCCTAAAAAGGTTATTGCACAGCAGATGGTTGATGAAACTGTTGTCAGACGTTCTAAAGAGAATAACACCAAGCGTAGAGTAGAAATAGAAAAGAAATAAGGTGAAGTTATGATTAAAGAAGCAATAGGCGTTGCGGCTACCATTGAGGAAGCGCGTAAAATGGCTATAGAGAACCTTCACGCTCCTGATGAAGCAGATGTTAAGGTTGAAATTGTTACATTCCCCAAAAAGAAGGTTTTAGGTCTTTTTGGCGGCGCAGATGCACAGGTTAAAGCTTCCTACGACGATGGCGTTGAGGAGAAAAAGCCTGCTCCCAAAAAGGAGAAAAAGTCTGCTCCCGTTAAAGAAAATAAGCCGGAGGCAAACAAGAAAAAAGCCGAAAGCAAAAAAACTCAGCCCAAAAAGGAAGTTAAAAAGGAAGCTCCCAAAAAGGAGTCTGCTCCTGCAATAGATCTTTCCGGTATTGAGGCTAAGGAAACACCTGCAACTGCATACCTTAAGTCTATTCTTGAGGGTATGGGCTTTAGCGGTGTTACCGTTACTGCTAAAGAGGCAGAGGAAGATATTTACTTTGAAATTACCTGTGAAGAGGATTATGGTAATATAATCGGCAGACGTGGCGAAACACTTGATGCTTTGCAGTATCTTACAAGACTTTTTGTGAACCGTGCTGAGGATAACAATAAGCGTGTTGCTCTCAATGTGGGCGATTATCGTGCACGTCGCGAGGAAACTCTTAAGGCGCTTGCAAAACGTCAGGCAAACCGTGTGCTCAAGTATGGCAGAAGTACTGCTCTTGAACCCATGAATCCTTATGAGCGCAGAATTATCCATACAGCCATTCAGGAGGTAGAGGGTGTTACATCTCACTCAGTAGGTGAGGGTGATCGCCGTAGAGTTGTTATTACACCTGAGGGCGGTGAAAAGCGCGGTAATTACAGAAATGACCGTCGTGGTCACCGTGAAAAACGCGCACCCTATGTTCCTGAGACTCCTGCAGAGCCCCGTGAGAAGAAGATTGATGCCGCAGCATCATCACTTTACGGTAAAATTCAACCTAAGAAAAAGGTTGAGGAATCTGCAGAAGAAACAGCAGAATAATTATTGACAAATTACCGTAACAGAGTTATTATTTATATAATATCTGAAAATGTTGACGGAGAAAGTAAGGGTAAAACACCTTTTCAGAGAGTGTGCCGGTTGGTGCAAGGCACAAAAGGCTTTATCCCCAAGACCACTCCCGAGTGCAATGCGAAGCGCAAGATAAGCATTGCCGTGTGACCGCGTTAAGGTCTCTCGAGTGACGGCTTGTGCCGTAATTTGGGTGGAACCGTGGAGTATACTTCACCCCAAATGCCTGAGGGCGTTTGGGGTGTTTTTTTATTTTAACAAAATAACTTGAAAGGATGATATATATGGTAAAAATCAAACTCCGTGATGATGTTAAGGAGTACGCAAAGGGTACCAGTGCTGCAGATGTTTGTAAGGATATTTCAATGGGTCTTTACAGAAATGTATGCGCCTGCCTTGTAAACGGCGTTGCACAGGATATCCGCACAGAGATTAACGAGGATTGCGAGCTTGAATTTCTTACATTTGACAGTGCTGAGGGTAAGCATGCCTTCTGGCATACTGCTTCACACATTCTTGCACAGGCAGTAAAGCGCCTCTACCCCAAAGCAAAGCTTGCTATCGGACCTGCGATTGATAACGGATTCTATTATGATATTGACAGTGAGGTTTCATTTACACCCGAAATTCTCGAGAAAATCGAGGCAGAAATGAAAAAGATTGTCAAAGAAGATTTGCCCCTTGAAAAATTTGAGGTTGAGCCGCAGAAGGCAATTGAGCTTATGAAAGAAAACGGCGAAATCTATAAGGTTGAGCTTATTGAAGAGCACGCAGGCAAAAATGAGCCTATCAGCTTTTATAAGCAGGGTGAGTTTACTGATGTTTGTGCAGGTCCTCATATTGCATCTACAGGCAGAGTAAGGGCATTTAAGCTTACCGCTTGTACAGGTGCATACTGGCGTGGCGATCAGAACAACAAAATGCTGCAGCGTATTTACGGTACTGCATTCCCTAAGGCAGCAGAGCTTGAGGAGCATCTTGCACGAGTTGAAGAGGCTAAAAAGCGTGACCACAACAAGCTTGGTCGTGAGCTTGAAATCTTTACAACTGTTGATACAATCGGTCAGGGTCTCCCCATACTTCTTCCCAAGGGTACATTTATTGTGCAGACTCTTCAGCGTTTTGTTGAGGATGAGGAGGCAAGAAGGGGTTGGGTGCGTACCAAAACACCCCTTATGGCAAAGAGCGATCTATACAAAATCTCAGGTCACTGGGATCATTATAAAGACGGTATGTTTGTCCTTGGTGATGAGGAAAAGGACGACGAAGTATTTGCACTTCGTCCTATGACTTGTCCCTTCCAGTACCAGGCATATCTTAACAGAGCCCGTTCATACCGTGATTTGCCTATGAGATTGGCAGAAACTTCTACTCTTTTCAGAAATGAATCATCAGGCGAAATGCACGGTCTTATCCGTGTAAGGCAGTTTACAATTTCAGAAGGTCACCTTATGTGCCTTCCCGAACAGCTTGCAGATGAGTTCAAGCGCTGCCTTGACCTTTGCATATTTATGCTCAAAACACTTGGTCTTTATGAGGATGTATCATACCGCTTCTCACAGTGGGATCCCGATGACAGGGAAAAATACATCGGCACACAGGAGCAGTGGGATGAGGCACAGGGCGTTATGAAAGAAATTCTTGATGATATCGGTCTTGATTATAAGGTTGGTATCGGTGAAGCAGCTTTCTATGGTCCTAAGCTGGACATCCAGATTAAAAATGTTTACGGCAAAGAGGATACTCTTATTACAATTCAGATTGACCAGATGCTTGCCGAAAAATTCGGTATGGAATATGTTGACCGTGACGGCACAAAGAAAAATCCGTACATCATTCACAGAACATCAATCGGCTGTTATGAGAGAACACTTGCACTCCTTATTGAAAAATATGCAGGTGCATTCCCCTTGTGGCTTGCTCCCGAGCAGTTCAGGATTCTTCCTATTTCCGAAAGACATCACGATGCTTGCTACGAGCTTAAAAATAAGCTTGAGGCAGAGGGCTTCCGTGTAACTGTTGATGACAGAGCAGAAAAGACAGGCTACAAAATCCGTGAAGCACAGCTTCAGAAGATTCCCTATATGCTTGTTCTTGGTGATAAAGAAATCGAGAATAACGCTGTTGCAGTCCGCGGAAGAAAAGCCGGCGATATGGGTACAATGAGCGTGGCAGATTTCTGCGCTATGGCTCATAAAGAGGTTGAGGATAAGGTTATTAACTGACAGATTTTATTTGTCAACGATATATTTGCATGGCAAATATATTGCACGAGCATTGGCGAGCATATCGCTAAGAGCCATACATTGATAAACAGCAAACATCCCCGCGGAGCAATCTGCAGGGATGTTTTTGTTGTATTTTGTATTATGGTATGCTAAAATTAATTAAGAGGTGATTTTATGAAACCTGTTTTTGGTATAAATATTACGGAAAACAAGAAAAATGATGTAGGGAACGAAAGAGTATTCATCTGTCAGCAAATTTCGCAGACAAATGCAGAAAGTCTTGCTAAAGTGTCTGAAGAAAACTCTCACGTAATGAAGAAAATGCTTCTTCCTCTTCCTTTGCGTATTTTCAACTTTGTAGTGGCAATTATCGGCTTTATTTTATTCAGAGCTTCACTTAACCTTATGCGTGACGGTATGTCCTTTGGTGAGATTTTAAATGAATCTCCCTGGGTGGTTATAGGAATTGGTGCTTGTGCAGTTGTTTTTTCAGGTGTTTTACTTCTTGCTAAGGCGAAGCGCAAAAAAGTTTCGGAAAGCGATGAAAATGCAGTCCTGTCAAACAGAATTGATGTTGTGTGTAATAACATATATGCAGAATTGGGTGTTACTGCAGATACACCTGAGATTGATATCCTAAGCTTTACATATAAGGAGAAAAAGGGCGAAAATGTTCCCGTGGGCAAAAGCACATCTCCTGTAAATTTTTCTAACCTTGCACATAAATTTTATGTAAGCGACGGCAACCTTTATCTTGTCAGCCTTGAAGCAAAGTATTGTATTCCTCTTGGGGGAATAACCGGCATCAGAACAATTAAAAAGCAAGCTGTAGTTCCTGAAATTATGTGGAATAAGGATATTCATTACACAGAGGATTATTATAAACAATATAAAATAAGAAGTAATGACGGTATGCTTTACATAAAGCCATATCATATTTTGTGCTTTAATTACAATGGTGAAGAGTGGGGATTGTATTTCCCTTGCTATGAGCTTCCCTTGTTTGAACGTATTACGAATCTTAAAGCAGAATAAAAACAGTGCCTGAATCTTTACGATTCAGGCACTTTCTTTTACTTTACCTCGTATCCCTCATCAACAATTGCCTTGATTAAAACATCATCGGCAACATCCTTTGAGAGTGTGACTGTTGCGGTGTTTTTTTCGTGGCTTGCAACTGCACTTTCTACTCCGTCAATTGCGGTGAGGGCTTTCACAACGTGAGCCTCGCATCGTGGGCACATCATACCCTCAACATTAAATGTTTTTTCCATAACATCATATCCTTTCTTTATCTCTGCAGTAGCTTCTGCGGAGATGTTTGTTTTTTCTTCTGTTGTGAATTTTGATTTAAAAAACCTTAGTCTTAATGCGTTTGTAACAACACAAAGAGAGCTGAAGCTCATTGCCGCTGAACCGATCATAGGACTGAGCTTAAGTCCCAAAGCAGGGTAGAAAAGACCTGCCGCAAGCGGAATACCCAGGGCATTGTAAAAGAATGCCCAGAATAAATTGATTTTTATGTTTCGCATTACGGATTTGCTCAATTCAATGGCTTTTGCACCGTCAAGGAGGGAGTTTTTAATCAGTACAATATCAGCCGAGTCAATGGCAATATCCGTACCTGCACCGATGGATATTCCTACATCTGCTCTTGTAAGGGCAGGTGCATCATTTATGCCGTCGCCTATAAATGCAATTTTTTGACCTTTTTCCTGTAGGTTGTGTATAATTTTTTCTTTGTCGGCAGGTAAAAGCTCAGGGTAAATTTCATCTATTCCTGCAGTTTTACCTGTGAATTCTGCAGCAGCTCTGTTGTCACCTGTCAGCATAACTGTTTTTTTACCAAGTTTTTTGAATGACTCGATTGCTTTAAAGCTGTCCTCGCGTATGGTGTCAGCAACTGCGATAACGCCAATAATTTTTTTATCCTTACAGAAAATCAAAGGGGTTTTCCCTTGTGATGAATATGTGTCTATTAAATCCGTAACCGTTGAAAAATCAATGTTATTCTCAGTTAAAAATCTTGTGTTACCCGAAAGATATACTGAATTATTTATTATTCCTTGTATGCCTTTGCCTGTAACGGCTTTAAAGTCTGTAACATCAGGTAAGGCTAAGCCACGAGCTTTTTCCCTGACTGCAGCGGCAAGGGGATGCTCACTGCCTTTTTCCAGTGCGGCACAAATCTTAAGGAATTCTGTTTCGCTGATGCTTGCGTCTGTGATGTGAACATCGCTTACACTCATTTCGCCGCTTGTGACAGTGCCTGTTTTGTCAAGGACTATGGTATCAACATTTCCTAAGACTTCAAGTGCAGTTGCGGATTTTATCAGTATGCCGTTTTCTGCGGCTTTGCCTGTGCCTGCCATAATAGCAACAGGTGTAGCAAGACCCAAAGCACACGGGCAGGAGATAACAAGCACCGTTACTGCAAAGGAAAGGGCGTTTTCTGAGTCTGCGCCAAATATAGTCCATAAAATAAATGTAAGCACGCTTATACCCAAAACGATAGGTACAAAGACACCGCTGACTCTATCTGCAAGGCGGGCAATCGGTGCTTTTGTTGCGCCTGCCTCGTCAACAAGCTTGATTATCTGTGCAAGGGTTGTGTTTTCGCCTACTTTGGTGGCAGTCATAAGGAAGGTTCCGTTTTTGTTAAGTGTGGCAGATATTACGTTATCACCAACGCTTTTTTCAACAGGCATAGACTCACCTGTAACTGCCGATTGGTCAATGTAGCCGTTGCCTTTGGTTACAACTCCGTCAACAGATATTCTTTCCCCGGGACGTATAATAAGCTGGTCTCCCTGGCGCACATCCTCTGAGTCGATTGTGATTTCCTTCCCGTTTCGTATAACATTTGCGGTTTTGGGTGCTAATTTTACCAGCTTACCCAATGAATCGCTTGTTTTCCCCTTGGCTCCGGTTTCAAGGAATTTTCCTACAGTAACCAAAGTGAGAATCATTGCACTTGATTCAAAATAAAGCTGGTGTGAGTAATGGCGGAGCGTATCGATATCGCCACGCGGTGCGGCATAAGCCATTATATACACCGCAAACACACCATAAAGAAAAGAGGCTGCAGAGCCCATAGCTACCAACGTATCCATATTTGATGCCCTTTTTATGAAGCCCCTGACACCGGATATAAAGAATTTGCGGTTTATAATCATTACAGGGATTGTCAGAAGCATCTGAGTGATAGCGTTAACCGATGCGTTTTCGATACCTGCAAGGAAGGACGGCATAGGCAGGTTGAGCATCTGACCCATTGAAATGTACATTAATATTGCGAGAAATATTATTGATGATATAAGCCTCTTTTTCATTGAGGCGATTTTTTCTTTTTCGTTTTGCTTGCGCTCATCCCATTGTGCTTTCAGAGAGCTTTTTGCGGTGCTGTTGTTGTTCAGGCTTGCACCGTAGCCAATGTTGTTTATGGAATTTATAATATCGTTCTCATCGATTTTTGAGTCGTCGTAGGTTATGGTTAACTGCTCAGCAAGCAGGTTTACTGCTGCTTTGTGGGTGCCGTCAAGCTTCAGGACAGCCTTCTCCACGTTTGCCTGACAAGCGGCACAGGTCATACCCGTAACTCTGAATTTTTCTGTTTTCATTGTACACCTTATTTCATAAGCTTTTGCAAAGTGGTAACAAGCTCGTCAATTGTTTCATCTTTGCCGTTTTTTATATCGTCCGACACACAGGTGCGAATATGCTCTGCAAGCAACTCCTTGTTAAAGGAGTTGAGTGCCGCGGTTATGGCGCTGACTTGTATAAGGATGTCGGTACAATAAGCGTCGTTTTCAACCATAGTGCGTACTCCGCGCACCTGGCCCTCAATTCTGCTCAATCTGTTAATAAGCTTTTTCATTTCACCGTCTGCGCGGTGCTTTGTTTTACAGCATTTACATTCTGTCATATACTACCCTCCGTATACCCCGTGGGGGTATATGAATATTGTATATGATTTGCTTTGAATTGTCAAGCGGAGTGTTGACAAAGGCTTTTTATGTGTGGTAACATTTTAAGGTAATGTTATGCCGAAAGAGGCGATATTGTGGAAAATTATGTATCAAATATTCTTGCCCCCAAGCTTCAGGGTGATGGCGGATGGGTGGAGTATGTCACATTTGCTGACGGAAAACTTACTCTTTTGTTCAGGGGTGAATGTTCAAAATGCCTTATCCTGCACCGTTGCACAGATTGGATTGAACAAGAGATTAAAAGAGATTTGCATAGAAATGTTAAGGTTATTGCAATCCGCAAAAAGCCGTATTTCCAGGATGTGTAAGCCTGTGTGAACAATATTCTGTCAGGCTGATAAAACAGGGTTCCGTATTAAATATTATAAAATGAAGTTGGTGTATTATGGCACATATAAAGGTTGTAAGACGCTCTATGCGTCCTGAGGAATGGACTGATTTACGCTTCGGTTGGCTCAAACGCCATATTTATGACCGTAAGTGGGAAATTGATAATCTGGAAATACGTGATGCCCGTCAGGTGCGTGAAATGGAATTTGAATATTACTCGGATGATTACCGTCCCCTTAACAAGGGGGATATGTATTTTACCCCTGATGGAACTGCATTTATCAAGGCAGATGTTAATATACCCCGTGATTTAAAGGGTAAGGAATTATGGTTTTCGCTTAAAACCGCAGCAGAAATCTGTGTGAAGGTGAACGGCAAATACATAGGTGGTGTTGACCCCAACCGAGAGAGAATGTTACTTTCTCCGTATATAAATGAAAACGAAACACTTCATTTTGAAATGATGGGTTATAACCGCAGTAAGCCGGATGATGAGCGGAACCCCGAAAGTCTGTCTGTGCGCGGCTGCAGGCAGATATTTGAGGGTGCGTACATCTGTACAATCAACAATGCTGTACAGGATCTGGTATATGATTTTGAGTTACTTCTTGATATTGCAAAAAGTGAGCTTTTTAATGAGGATTACAGGAACTTCCTTAATAAAGAGCTTAATAATGCAATGAATTTCATTGACTTTGATGCTGATGAGCTTTCGGGTGTGGAAGAGGCAAAGCAGTATATTGAAGATGTAATTTATGCTAACGATACCTACAAGGGCACAGGTGATGTGGCTCTTGTTGCACACTCCCACCTTGATATTGCATATTATTGGCGCCGTATTCACGCGGTGCAAAAAAATCTGCGCACTGTTCTGATTCAGCTGCGCCTTATGGACAGGTATCCTGACTTTAAGTATGCTCACACTCAGCCCTATACTTATGAAACACTTGAGAAGTATTATCCTGATGTGTTTGAGGAGCTTAAGGAAAAGGTTTACAACGGTCAGTTTGAGCCTGTGGGTGCAATGTATGTTGAGCCCGATTGTAATGTGCCAAATGCAGAAAGTCTTATAAGACAATGCCTTTACGGTCAAAAAACATACGAGCGTATGTTTGGTAGGAGAGTAAACAATGCCTGGTTACCCGATGTTTTCGGCAATAGCTGGATTTTGCCGCAGATTCTCAAAAAGAGTGGTGTAGACTATTTTGTTTCTAACAAAATGTCAACCTGGAACGATACTAACAGATTTCCGCACAATAACTTTATATGGCGCGGAATTGACGGCACAGATGTTTATGCCTGCGTACCTCCAACACATTTTATAACCTGGAATATGCCGAGTCAGATTCAGGAAAACTGGGAGGCGTATATAGACAAGGACAGTGGCGGACAGACTCTAAATATGTTCGGATATGGTGATGGCGGCTCAGGCTGTACAGAAGAAATGATTGAGCTTATGAATCGTTTTGACAAGCTGTCAATAATGCCAAAGTGCGAGCATACAAGCGGAGCGCAATTCCTTGAAAAGAACCTTAAGGATAATAAAAATCTGCAGATATGGGACGGAGAACTGTACCTTGAAATGCACCGTGGCACATTCACAACCAAAAGCTTTATGAAACGTGCAAACCGTCGCCTTGAGGAAAAGTTCAGAATTGCAGAAATGTTGTCTGTAATGCGCGGTGATGATAACAGGGAGAAAATTACAGAGCTTTACAAAAAATTTCTTGTAAATCAATTCCACGATATTTTACCGGGCTCACATATTCACCCTGTTTACGTTGATGCTATGGCTGATTATGAATTTGTTGAAAATGCCATTGATAAAATTATCGGAACGGGTAGTAAATATTTTAATACTCTTAATTTTAAGAGGAACAGGCTTACCTTCGTTGAGAATAAGAACGGTACAGCCACACGCTATGGTAAAAAAGGTAATTGGTTGATTCCTGATATTGCACCCTTGTCATCAAAGGCACTTCGCAAAAGTGCTTACAAGGGCGAATGGTTTACCTTTGACGGCACTACTATGGAAACACCATATTACACTGCTATCCTTAATGATGACGGCTCCTTCAGTTCATTGTATGATAAAAAGCTGGCTCGTGAATGGACAAAGGGTGATTTCAATAAGCTTAAAATGTACGTTGATTGCCCAGGTAACTACGATGCCTGGGATATTCTCCCCAATTATCGTGAAAAGCAGATTGAATTGAAGGTGAAATCGCCCCTTGCATTGGTGGAATGTGATGGTGAAAGCGCTACACTCGTCTGTGTTGTGGGCACGGAAAAATCTACTTGGGAAATGAATATTCGCTTTTTCAGACAGGACCGAGGCATTGAGGTTGAGCATAATGTGGATTGGAACGAAAAGCATAAATTAGTTAAGGCGGAGTTTAACTGTAATGTTCTTACCCGTAAAGCATTGTGTGACACATCCGCCGGCTTTATTGAGCGTGAAACACATCGCAACACAACCTGGCAGCAGGCTCGTTTTGAAACCTGTCATCATAAATGGTGTGACCTGTCAGAGCCTTGCGGCGGTGTTGCCCTTGTGAACGACGGGAAATACGGTGTGAGCTTCCTGGAAAACAATATGAGTCTGTCCCTGCTCAGAGCGACTGAACGCCCCGATGTTACATCCGATATAGGTGAACACAGCTTTTGTTATATGATTGTGCCGCACCGAGGTGACGGTGTAAGTGCAGGTGTTGATAACATTGCATTGCAGTATAATACCCCTCTTGTTAAATCGGATTGTGTGTGGACCTTGCCCACATTTGAGGGACTGTATATGCAGGCTGTAAAGCAGAGCGAGGACGGTGCTATGACCGTTATCAGACTTTGTGAGCACAACGGCAACAGGGGAGAAATAAGATTACCGCAAAAGGTAAAGGTTCTTAATATGCTGGAGGATGTGGAGTACGAAACAGATATTATCGCCTACAATCCCTTTGAAATTATTACAATTGGTATATAAAACAAGATGGCGGATACCCGTAAATGGGGTATCCGTCATCTTGTTTTATCAATAATTAAATTACTTTACAAATTCACGGTAGATAGCGTTGAGTGCCTTTTCGTAGTCAACCTCATCAATACCTACAATAATGTTAAGCTCGCTGGAGCCCTGGTCAATCATTCTGATGTTGATGTCGCCCTCAGCAATTGCTTTGAAGAGTCTGCCTGCAGTACCCTTTGAGCCTGCCATACCGCGACCAACAACTGCAATAAGTGCGATACCGCCGTTTACTGTAATTGAGTCAGCCTTTGTTCTACGCTGAATGTCATTGAGTATAGCGTCCTTGTTCTTAAGGAATTCCGCATCGTTTACAACAACGGACATTGTGTCTATACCGGAGGGAAGGTGCTCAAAGCAAAGATTGTAGTTTTCAAGAACCTCAAGCACAGTTCTTCCAAAACCAACCTCGGAGTTCATCATGTCCTTTTCGATGGCAATAACGGAAAAGCCTTTTTTGCCTGCTACACCTGTAATAACTGTGGGAACCTTGTTTGACTCAACCGAGGGAACAATCATTGTACCGTTGTCCTCGGGGGCGTTAGTGTTGCGGATGTTTATGGGAATACCCATTTCACGTACAGGGAAAATTGCATCCTCGTGCATAACTGTAGCACCCATGTATGAAAGTTCGCGGAGCTCAGCATAAGTGATAGTGGGAATAACCTGGGGATTTTCAACGCATCTGGGGTCAGCCATAAGCATACCTGAAACGTCTGTCCAGTTTTCATAAATATCTGCTTTTATAGCGCGTGCCACTATTGAGCCTGTAATGTCACTGCCACCGCGTGAAAATGTTTTTATGGTTCCGTTGGGCATTACACCGTAAAATCCGGGAATAACAGCGTGCTCGTGCTTTTGGAGTATTGCTGTGAGCTCTTCGTTTGTTTTTTCTGTGTCAAGTGTGCCGTTATCCTTGAAGAAAATGCCATCCTCAGCATCAATAAAATCATAACCGATGTAGCTTGCAAGCACCATTGAGTTCAGGTACTCACCGCGTGATGCAATGTAGTCACGGCCTGCATGGTGAACAATGGCGTTTTTGATGCGGTCAAACTCAGGCTGGAGCCAGAGATTCATACCTAAATCCTTAATAATACCGTTGTAACGATCCTCAATGAGCTTAAATGCGTCATCGATAGGCTGGTTGGCTTTAACAAGCTTATAGCAATCATAAAGCATATCGGTAACTTTAATGTCATCCGAGAACCTTTTACCTGGAGCAGATGCAACAACATATCTGCGCTCAGGCTCTGCTTTTATGATGGCGGCAACTTTTTTGAATTGCTCGGCATCTGCAAGTGAGCTACCGCCGAATTTAAGAACTTTTACCATAATAAATCATTCTCCTAAAAATATTTGGGGAAACATATTCATTTTAATACCACTATATACTATCACTTGAAAAATGTGTTGGCAATAAAAAAATCACCTTTTGTAAAAAGTTCTATTTATTATATAGATTTTACAAAATAACCGAAAACATATTGTGCAAAAACACAATGTGCGCTCGTACTTTGTCAAGTATTAATTAACACTTTCATTTGCAATATTCTATAAATAATAATGTATATAAGTTGCGATTATGTAATCGGATTCAACATAAATTATTGCTGAATATATTGTAAAAAATTTCTTTAAATATTGCGGCATAAACGAACCATAATAAAACTGCAAACGCAAAAAAACGTGAAGGAGTGGAATGAAAATGTCATCTAAGAACACAATGCCCTCAGATACAATGGCTAATGCAAAGCAGATTCTTAATAAGGTAAAGATGGAGGCTGCTGCTGAAGTAGGTGTTGACCTTAAGCAGGGTTACAACGGCGACCTCACTTCTCGCCAGGCAGGTTCTATCGGCGGCCAGATGGTTAAGAAAATGATTCAGGCTTACGAACAGGGCAATAACTAAGGTTTTACCTTTATGTGATTAGGCATTGAAAACCAATTATGTGGTTTTCGCAAAGGAAAAAGCTATTTAACCCTCGGGTTAAATAGCTTTATGTGTTATTTTATAAAATTTTTATAAAACCTCTGTTTCTTCAACCTCGATTGCAGGGGAATTGTTTGCAAAGGGGGGTTGCTCCTGCTGTGCAAAGCCTGTAGCTCCCATAGAGCTTGTACCCGCAAGCGAGAGTGCTGTTGTAATCTTCTTGGGCAAATCGGATTGACCGATGCATCCTACAATACCTGTAAATAAAGCAACCCAACAGAAGAAACAGCCTATTGCCATTGCGATAATTTTGTTGGTCCAGACAGAGTCTGTGGTAACATTGAGCTGCCCCGGAGTTGTAAGTGTAATTGCGGAGTGACATTCAACACCCATACCTACAATATTTTTAAAACCCTCGCGGTCCTTTGATACAAAAATCTCTGCGCTTGCAGGGCTAAGAATCTGTGAACGAACCTCATAACCCTGGTTGCAAAGGCTTTGTGATGCAACTGTGATTATCTGTTCCAATGTTAACTCCGGTGCTACTGCTATCTGAGTAAATGCTGACATATCTTTATCCTCCTAAATTTGATTTTAAAAATTCTGCAATGCGGTATATTAAACCTCTTGTAGGATCAATATAAACGTACTCGTTCTCTGAAAACAGTCTGTACAAATAAACAACTAAAAACAGCACTATGCATAGGCAGATAAGAGCATTGTACAATTTTTTAGGTAATTTCTTTCTGATTAAAAATACTGCGGCGCAAAGGGGCATAATAAATACAAGCGGGTGAAGTTGAAATGCCGTAACGAAATCCAGACGAAGTATGGAAAGTGAGGCACGTGTCATACCGCAGCCGGGGCAACAAACTCCGAAAAAGTATCGTAACGGACAGCCCACCACCGCATAAAAACCAACCAATGCAAGTATGCCGACTATTTCAGATGAATGAGGCTTAACTTTGTTTTCAAAAAAGCTTTTCATACTTAAAATCTAACATTATTGAACCCTTTTGTCAAGGAATATATGTCAAAAGAAATTGTGAAATGTTGTAAATTGTCAGACGATTGAACTTTGTATTTGACGTGTCTTGTTTTTAATGTTTTTGTATGATAAAATGAATTATATTTCGGAGGCGATTATTTTGAATAAAACAATGCAGAAAAAATATGCCCGTCTTATTGCAAGGGTGGGTGCAAATATCAAAAAGGGACAGCCTGTAAAAATCTATGCCGAAGCTGACCAGCACGAGTTTGTTACAATACTTGTTGGCGAGTGTTACAAAGCAGGTGCATCCAGGGTAGACCTTGAATGGGGCTTTCAGGCAATTACCAAGCTTCACTACCGCCATCGCAGTCTTAAAAGCCTTAGTGAGGTACCCCTCTGGCAGGAGGAGAAGCTTAAGCTTATGGTGGATGAGGTTCCTTGCAGAATATATATTGACAGCGAAGACCCGGATGGTCTTAAGGGCGTAAACAGAGAAAAAATGCAGAAATCACAGATGGCGCGCTACAAAGTGACGAAAAAGTACAGCGATGCTTTGGAAAATAAGGATCAATGGACAATTGCGGCAGTTCCGTCATACGCATGGGCAAAAAAGGTTTTTCCCGATGAAACCAAGAAAAAAGCCTATGATATGCTGTGGGATGCAATCCTTAAAACTGTTTATATAACTAAGGATAATGACCCTCAGGAGGAGTGGCAAAAGCATAATGCCGACCTGAAGTCACGCACGGCATACCTGAACGATAAAAAGTTTGATTACCTTACCTATAAAAGCTCCAACGGTACTGATTTTAAGGCATCACTTATACCTGAAAGTCATTGGTGCGGTGGTGGCGAAAACACTCTTTCCGGTAATTTCTTTAACCCTAATTTACCCACAGAAGAGGTTTTCATTTCGCCCAAAAAAGGCTTTGCCGAGGGTAAGCTTGTTTCAACAAAGCCCCTTTCATATCAGGGTCAGATTATTAATGATTTTTATATTGTTTTCAAAGACGGTATGGCAGTTGAATGGGATGCAAAACAGGGTAAGGATTTGCTTGATAAAATGCTTTCAATGGATGAAGGTGCAAAATATCTCGGCGAGCTGGCACTGATTCACCATGATAGTCCCATAGCTAACACAGGCATACTTTTCTATAATACTCTGTTTGATGAAAATGCAAGCTGTCACGTGGCTCTCGGCAGAGGCTTCTGCGATACGATTGACGGCTTTGAGGACAAAACTCTGGAAGAGTGTCAGGCATTGGGTGTCAATGACAGTATGATTCATGTTGACTTTATGATTGGTGCACCCGACCTTGAAGTTACGGGCTATAAGGATGGTAAGGCATATCCTGTATTCAAGGATGGCAATTGGGCATTTTGAGTGGCTTTGCTACAGTGATATTTGCGATATATCTGTGGATGCAATAGACCCTCGGTGCGATATGTGCCAAGGCACGTGAAAGATGATAGCGTAAGAATAGTTTATGGAGGAGAGATGTATTATGGCAATGGGTAAGCCCCGTAAATGGAAAACAGACAGGTTTAAAAGGGAAGCCCCTGCACCGCTGAAATTCGGTGCAGACGGCAAATTCCGTATTTTACATATTACTGATATTCACTGTGTTCAGCCTGTAATGGATGATGACGAAATCAGAGAAATTCCCGACAACAAGTACAAAGAGACGATAAACGTCATTGAACAGCTTGTTGTTAAAACTAACCCTGATTTGGTCGTTTTCGGCGGCGATAATGTCAGCGGTTATTGGGAAGAATTTACCTACGACTACATAAAGCAGACTATTGAGGATATTACTGCTCCGATAAGGGAAAGGAATATCCCTTTGGGCGTTGTTTTCGGTAACCACGACGGTGAACTCGGTTTTCACACGGAGTATCAGATGATGATGTATATGGAGTACCCGAACTGTCGTTCTAACCTTAACGATGCCGATGTTTATGGTTGCGGTAACTGTTGTCTTACTGTCAAGGACAGCAAGGGTGAAAAGGATGCCCTTGCAATATGGCTCTTTGACTCTAATGATTATGAAACCAACTCAAAGGGCGACAATTCGTATGACCATGTCCACAATTGTCAGATTGAATGGTATGAAAAAAGAGCCGCAGAGCTTAAAGCAATTAATGGTGAAACAGTACCGGCAATTCTCTTTCAGCACATCCCTGTTCAGCAAGAGCTTGAAGGTTTCAGGGAAGTAACAGATGATGGAGAATACAGCTTTACCGAACGAGATGGCAGACGCTTTTATATAAAAAATGAAATCTGCGAGGGCAGAATTCGTGAGGTTCCTTGTCCGCCAAATATGGAAAAGGATTATGGTAATCAGCTTGAAAGCTGGAAGAAAACAGGTGATATATTTGCCGCTTTCTTCGGCCATGACCATGTTAATGATTTCAGAATGAATACAGATGGTATAGACCTTTATCAGACACTTGGTGCAGGGTACTTTACATACGGACTGGAGCGTGGCGGCAGGCTGATTGTCCTTGATGAAAATAAACCACGCACACTTGAAACCGAATCTATCGAAATTCCGCGTATTACGAAAACCAAATTCAACTGATAGCATAAAGAGCCCTTGCGGCTCTTTATTTTTTGTTAATAAAATGTTATCGGTATTGCAATTTTTGAGGCGTTATTGTATAATAATATATCTAAATTAGGGTACTGTGGGCAAATGCCTTTAATTATATTTTAACAGCCGCAAAAGGTGGTTTTATGAAGAAGGATATAAAAATTATAATAGTGTCGGTTTTGGCAATTGTTCTTATATGGAGCTCTGTGTTGCCTTTGGGTGCCGTTGAGGTTATCCGTTATTACGGAGATATTGATGACGACGCCTATGTTACTACTATGGATGCACGTGATGCCTTGCTGATTGCGGCAGGCATTTACGACGGCACACTTTACGGTATGGATTTTGAGGCGGCAGATATTGATAACGATGACCGTATTACCACAGTTGATGCGCGTATGATTCTGCGTACAGCGGCAGGTCAGGTTGCCAAGAAAAAGCTTGTTGGCTATGAGTTCCAGGAGCAACCGGAGGTTTTTGTTGAATTACTTAACGATTACCGCTTTGAACAGGACCACACCGTAACAAAATATACAATGTCACCTCAGCTTTGTGATGCTGCAAGAATTGCGGCAGAGGAGTATGCGGTGAAAACAGGTACTGCATTCACACGTGAAAACGGTACATATTTCTATGAATTGCTTGATGATATGGGTATTGAATATTCTGCGGTTGACAAAATAGTAGTAACTGCATCTGCCAACCACGAAAAAGCACTTGCGGCAATTATTGCCGATAATCAGGCAGAGAAGACATTGTTGGGCAATAACTATACAAACATCGGAGTCAGTGCGTATTCAGCTGACGGACGTACCTTCTACTGGTGTATTTTTGTTACCAAATAAACCAATCTACCGAAAGGGAGTTTTATAATGAGCGATTACAGAATTGAAACTAAATGTGTACAGGGCGGTTATACACCCGGCAATGGCGAGCCCCGTCAGATTCCCATTGTACAGAGTACTACCTTCAAATATGCCACAAGCGAAGATATGGGCAAGCTCTTTGATCTTGAAGCAAGCGGGTATTTTTACACAAGACTCCAAAATCCTACAAATGATTATGTAGCAGCCAAAATTGCTGAGATGGAGGGCGGTACTGCCGCAATGCTCACATCCTCAGGTCAGGCGGCTAACTTCTATGCAATTTTTAACATTGCAAACTGTGGTGACCACGTTGTTTCTTGTTCAACAATTTATGGCGGAACATATAACCTTTTTGCAGTTACTATGAAAAAGATGGGTATTGATTTTACATTTGTTTCACCCGACTGCACAGAGGAAGAGCTGACTGCAGCTTTCAAGCCGAATACAAAAGCGGTTTTTGGCGAAACCATTGCAAATCCTGCACTTACTGTGCTTGATATTGAAAAATTTGCCAAGGCTGCACATTCACACAATGTTCCTCTTGTTATTGATAATACCTTTGCAACACCTGTTGGTTGTCGTCCTATTGAGTGGGGTGCAGATATTGTGACACATTCAACTACAAAGTATATGGACGGTCACGGTGCCGCAGTTGGTGGATGTATTGTTGATTCAGGTAAATTTGACTGGATGGCAAATGCCGACAAATTCCCGGGTCTTTGCACACCTGATGACAGCTACCACGGTATAACCTATGCAGAAAAATTCGGTAAAGAGGGTGCATTCATTACAAAATGTACGGCACAGCTTATGCGCGATTTTGGTTCAATCCAGTCACCGCAGAACGCTTTCTACCTTAACCTTGGTCTTGAAAGCCTCCACGTAAGAATGGCAAGACATTGTGAAAACGGTCTTGCAGTTGCAAAGTTTCTTCAGTCAAACGACAAAATTGAATGGGTTACTTATGCAGATCTGCCCGGTGACAAATACTATGACCTTGCTAAGAAATACTGTCCCAACGGTACCTGTGGCGTAGTTTCATTTGGTGTTAAGGGTGGCAGAAAAGCGGCTGAGGAGTTTATGAAAAAACTTAAGCTCATTGCTATTGAAACCCACGTTGCAGATGCTCGTAGCTGTTGTCTGCATCCTGCAAGTGCAACACACCGCCAGATGAATGACGATGAGCTTGTTGCCTGCGGTATTACAAATAATCTTGTTCGCCTTTCCTGCGGTCTTGAAAATGCACAGGATTTGATAGACGATATTAAACAGGCACTTTCCTGATTTGCGTATTTTTGCTAATAACTTGATTTAGTTCACTCGCAGTATCTTCATACAGCATAGTTCACTAAATCGGCGTTCTTCATCAAAACTACACAAATCATATTAAGGTGTAGGTGTATGAATATCACAAATGCAAAATTTATTGATTTTGTATTTATATTGTAAAGGAGGTGTGAGGGATGCCTATTAAATTACCCGATGAATTACCTGCAGTTAAAACCTTGCAGGATGAAAATATATTTGTTATGACAGATACCCGAGCAATCACTCAGGATATTCGTCCGCTTAAAATTTTAGTATTAAACCTCATGCCCAAAAAGACAGAAACAGAAACTCAGCTTTCACGCCTTTTGGGTAACTCGCCGTTACAGGTTGAGTTTGAACTCATTCACACAAAGTCACACGTGCCGAAGCATACACCCAAGGAGTATCTGTTAGCGTTTTACAAAACATTTGATGACGTAAAGCACCTTAAATTTGATGGACTTATCATTACAGGTGCTCCTGTTGAAAAGCTCAGGTTTGAGGATGTTACCTATTGGCAGGAGCTTTGCGAAATTATGGAATGGAGTAAAACCCACGTTACAAGTACATTCCATATCTGCTGGGGTGCACAGGCGGGTCTTTATTACCATTACGGCATAAATAAGCACGAGTTACCCGAAAAGCTCTTTGGTGTATATAAGCACAAGGCAGATTATAAGCAGTCAATATTGTTAAGGGGATTTGATGATGAATTCCCCGTGCCCCATTCAAGGTATACAACTATTGACCGTCAGGATATTGAAAACGTTCCCGGTCTTAAAATTCTTGCATCTTCAAAGGATGCAGGAGTGTATATAGTTTCCAGCGAAAACGGCAAACAGATTTTCGTTACAGGACATTCGGAGTATGATACCGATACCTTGAAAAACGAATACCTGCGCGATAAGGATGCAGGACTTGATACAAAAATGCCAAAGAATTATTTCCCTGATGATAATATAACAAGGCAACCGCTCAACACCTGGCGTTCACACGCTAATCTCCTGTACTCCAACTGGCTTAACTACTTTGTGTACCAGACAACACCGTATGATATTGAAGAAATAGAATAAAAAATGTGCTGTAAAAAACGATAAGTTTTTTACAGCACTTTTTTGTTGATTAGTAGCTTGTTTCCTCCGGTGCTTCGGGCATTTCTGCCGGAGCAAAATCATTTACATCAGTAAAATCTTCTGTGGCGGGAGCTTGCTCAGCGATGTAGTTGGTTTCGGACTGTGCAGGTACATTCTCGATTGTAACTGCTTCATCTGTAACAGGAGCATCAACGGTTGGTGCATCGTTCTGTACAGGCTGGTTGTTATAAATCTGAACATTTTGCGGATCATAACTGTATTGGGGTGCAACGGTTGGTTCTTCTTCAGGTAATTTTTTTAGCTTCTTGGCTGTTATAATACCGCTTATAAGGGATATAATCACCCATGCGTGGAAAACTATGTCAAGAATCATGTCTGCTGAAAAACCTGTGAAATAGAACATTGCCGCAGTATCTATTACGAACATTATAAGTGCCACAATGAGCCAGCCGTAACCTTTTTTCTTGGACAGTAACCAGGCGAGGGCATAAAGCACAAGGGCGATAATTGCAATTCCCAGATAGAATACGAGCACCGAATCAGGATCGGGAATAAACTCTTCAACGCCTTCATACCACTCTGCAGGCATTCTGCCTGTGTAAAGGAGTCCGAACAGCGTCATATAATAAGGAATTGCCGCAGAGAAAAGGAAATAAGAATCACTTCCCGTGAAAAGTAAAACACTGTTGATTAATGTAAACACAACAATAAGCAGAATATTATTCCTTGAAGTGTTGTACTTGTTAGTTAATTTTTGTTTTTCAGACATATTGTCCTGAGTCTGTGGTTTGTTGAAAAGTCCCATATAGATTATCTCCTTTCATTTAAGAACACTTTAATTATACACGGATTATACATAATTCGTCAATATGTGAGTTTTTATATCAAACCAAGGCAATAGTTTACTATTGCAAAAAATGTAAAAAAAGAGTATCATAGAAACAATATTATTTAATACGGAGAAGATATATGAAAATTACAGATTCAGTTATTTATGTTGGTGTTAATGATAAACAGACAGATCTTTTTGAGGGTCAGTACATTGTGCCTAACGGTATGGCATACAACTCCTATGTGATTCTTGATGATAAGATTGCAGTTATGGATACCGTGGATATCAATTTCGGTGAGGAATGGCTTAATAATGTTAATGAGGCAACAGGCGGTAAGGCGCCGGATTACCTTATTATTCAGCATATGGAGCCTGACCACTCTGCAATTATTGATGTGTTCCTCAAAAAATACCCTGAAGCCACAGTTGTAGCTTCCCAAAGAGCATTCACAATGATGAAAAATTTCTTCGGTACGGATTATGCTGAACGCAGAATTGTAGTGGGTGAGGGGGATACTCTCGATTTAGGTACACGCGCCCTTACTTTTGTTGCGGCAACAATGGTTCATTGGCCCGAGGTTATTGTAACCTACGACAGCAAGGACAAAATTCTCTTTTCAGCCGATGGCTTCGGCAAATTCGGCGCACTTGATACTGATGAGGATTGGGCTTGTGAGGCAAGAAGATATTATATCGGTATTGTGGGTAAGTTCGGCAAGCCTGTTCAGACACTTCTCAAAAAAGCCACAGCTCTTGATATTGAGAAAATCTGCCCGTTGCACGGACCTGTTCTTACGGAGAATCTCGGATATTACATTAACCTTTATGATATATGGTCAAGCTATGGTGTTGAGCGCGAGGGTATAGTAATTAACTATACTTCTATTTACGGCAACACCAAAAAGGCAGTTGAATTACTTGCTGAAAAGCTCCGTGAAAAGGGTTGTCCCAAGGTTTGTGTCAATGACCTTGCCCGTTGCGATATGGCAGAAGCGGTTGAGGATACTTTCTCATACGGTAAAATTGTTTTTGCTACCACAACATATAATGGCGGAGTTTTCCCCTTTATGCACAATTTTATTAATGCGATTACAGAGCGCGACTTCCAGAACAGGACTGTTGCTTTTATTGAAAACGGCTCGTGGGCACCTACTGCTACCAAGGTAATGAAGGGGATGCTTGAGGGTTGTAAAAATCTGAACTATGCAGAAAATAATGTTACTATTATGTCTGCGGTTAATGATGAAACAATCGCAAGCATCGAAAAGCTGGCAGATGAGCTTTTAGCATAATTTTACGGAGTGGATGTTTTGAGATACGTTTTCATCATATTACTTATATTATCATGTATCTTTTCGGGTGTGCTCATTTTCAATGCTGTAATGTCAAAAGCAAAGGCACGCAAACTCAGTCCTCCAAAGGATGAATTACCCTATGAAAAGCAGCTTGACTATGCCGGCAGGCTCGGGAAAATGCTCAGGTGTGAAACAATATCCCACAAAGCTTCTTATGATGATACAGAGTTTTTGAAGCTGCGTCAGGTTATGGAGGAGTTATTTCCCAATGTTCACAAAAGGTGCGAAAAACTCACTTTTTCTGACGATTGCTGGGTTTACAGGCTCAAAAGCAAGGAATCTACAAACCGCAACGTGATGCTTATGTCACACCACGATGTTGTAGCGGCAGAGGGTGAGTGGCAGCATCCGCCGTTTTGCGGTGAGGTTTATGACGGTGTGTTGTGGGGTCGTGGTGCAGTTGATACAAAAACCCCGCTTTTTGCAGAATTCCAGGCGCTGGAGGAACTGCTGGCAGAGGGATATGAACCACCGTTTAATATTTATATTGCATCGTCACATAATGAGGAAACAGGTGGCGACGGTATTCCGCAGGCTTTGAAGTACTTTGAGAGTGAAGAAATAAAATTTGAATCAGTTCTTGATGAGGGCGGTGCGATTATAGACCCACCACTTGCAGGAATGAAATGTAAGTGTGCAATGCTTGCAGTACATGAAAAAGGTATTCACAGGATCGTATGTACTGCCAAAGAGGGTTCATCGCATAAGGGTCTTTCGGCAAATGTTAATACACCTGTTGCCCGTATGTCAGCATTTGTTGCAGAGGTTAACCGAAAAAAACCTTTTATAACAAGGCTTTATCCACAGGTTAAGGCTATGTTCACCCACTTGTGTCCGTATACACCGTTTATTATGCGGTTGGTTTTTGCAAACCTTTGGTGCTTTGGCGGTCTGCTTAAGGCTTTAATGCCTAAGGTGAATCCGCAGGCAGGTGCAATGGTAGGGACATCCTGCACCTTTCACGAAATTAAAGGCTCATACGATGATAAAAAATGTGTAGCAAAAGCCACTCTCAGGTATGTGGATGATAAGGATTTTGAAAAAGACCTTGTTGAGATTAAAAAAATTGCAAAAAAACACGGTATTGATATTACCGAGGGTGAAAATAACGAGTATCACAAGCCTGCGGATATTTCACAAAAGCCGTTCAGCTACACTCGTGAATGTATTGCAGAAATCTTCCCCCATGTTGCAAGTGCCGCCTACATACTGCCTGCAGGTACGGATGCACGTCATTTGAGCGATATCTGCAACTGTGTAATCCGTTTTGCACCCATCACAATGAATGCCCAACAATTTGGCAGCGTGCATAGTGAGAATGAAAATATTGATGTAAAGGTAATAGGGGAAGCAGTTTCCTTTTATAAGTATTATTTAAAAAATTACAGCTAAAAAATACATCGGACAAGTCAATGACCTGTCCGATGATTTTTTATTGTTCTTCCAAATATTTTTCTGCCTGCAGATTGAACATTTCTGCATATTTACCATTTAGTGCCATCAATTCATCGTGGGTGCCGCTTTCAATAATTTTACCTTTTTCCATCATAAAAATGCGGTCTGCGTGACGAGTTGTTGACAGCCTGTGCGAAATGAAAATAATGGTTTTATCCGTTGCCTTTGTCATCATAGCGTGGTTAAGCTCGTATTCGGATATAGGGTCAAGGTTTGCCGACGGCTCATCCAATATGATATAAGGACATTTTTTGTAAAATGCTCTTGCAATGGCGATTTTTTGTTGCTCACCGCCCGAAAGCATAATTCCCTCATCATCGAATTCTCTGAGGAGCAAGGTGTTTACTCCCTGGGGGAGTTCTTTTGTAAAGCCGACAACAGCAAGAGCCTGCAGTACACGCTCTTCATCATAATCCTTCGATAGTGCAACATTTTCGCCCACACTTGCGGAGAAAATCTGGAAATCCTGGAAAACAGCGCTGAATCGTGCTCTGTGCGATGCAACAGTTTCGGTGCGGATATCTCGTTCACCGATTTTAACTGTGCCGGATTTCACATCATAAAGCCTTAGCAGGAGGTTTGTTAAGGTGGTTTTGCCTGCACCGTTGTAGCCAACAAGTGCAACCTTTTCATAGGGCTTTATTTCAAGTGAAATACCATTCAGCGAGTCTGACTCGTTGCCGTCGTAAGCGAAGGTTACATTCTCAACGGAAATCGTTTGAGGCTCACCGCATTCTGCAGTATGTTCACCGTCAACAATTTTTTCTTGTTCTGCTAAAAACTGTCGGCATTTTTCTATCATTTTGGCTTGTTCCGTAAAGTTTCTGACACCATATACGGTAAGGAATAAAATACTGCCGCCGATTAAAAGTGCACCATTAAAGGTTGCCACAAAATCACCTGCAGACATATTCTTTGTAACAAGGGTCTGATAGCCTATATAAAGACCAAGTACAAGCACAAAGCCGATAGCCTGAATACTTACATCCTGAATATAGAACAGCTTGTCAAGCTTACCTGCAAATTTCCTTTGGGTGTTTACTACCTCATCGGCACTTTCGTTAAAGCGCTTTTTAAGTAAGGGGAATATACCGCTTGTTCTTATTTCGCCTGCATAATCGGGCAAGTAGAACACACGGGCAAAATAGTCACCTTTTCTGTGCTTTTCGGTAATTTCTTCACGGCGCTTTGTTTGCAGATTGCCTGTGTATCTTCCCATAGGAATAAATGCAACAACAAAGCCGACAACAATAATAAGGCATATAGGGTCGATTGTGAGCATCACACCGGCTATTGTGAAGAATGATACAATTTCACCCACATATCCCTTTACCATACTCAAAATGTATTTCAGACTGTTGGATGAATTTTCAATGGCAAGAATAAAGTCGCTGTAATATCCGGGGTCGTCATATTTCTGCAGGTCAAGCTGTGTTGCCTTTTTATAAAACAGGGTCTGTATGCCGTAGTCAAGCTTTTCTCTTTCTCTGTGAACAAAAAGCTCAAAAAAAACAGAGGTTGAAACTTCACCGACAACAATCAGAATTACCATAAGTGCCACACCGAAAATGATTCTTTTGGTATCTGCACCGTTCTGTACCTCATCAATAACGAACTTCAAACCGATAACGGATACAAGCTTGCCCGGCAAGGTACAGAAAATATGCTGAAAAATCTCACCAATGACAAGCATAGGGGAAATTTTAAACATAGTTTTGAGCATATAGAAAATATTTGCTATTGTGCTGTGTGTCTGCTTAAGCGGTTTTTGTGCTTTTTTCATTCAAAATCACCCTCCTTGTTGTTTTTGTAGCTGGATGCCTGGAGGGTGAACATCTCACAATAGCCTTGTGATTGCTCCATAAGCTCTTCGTGTGTTCCGCTTTCCGTAACAGTTCCGTCGTCAAAAACAAAAATCCTGTCAGAGAGAACAGCACTTGACAGCCTGTGTGAAATGTAGATAACAGTTTTATCCTTTGTGGCATTTATCAGGCTTTCATACATCTGATATTCGGCAATGGGGTCAAGGGCAGAAGAAGGTTCATCCAATATTGCCAGATCAAAGCTTTTGGCAAACATTCTTGCAACAGCAAGCTTTTGTTGTTCACCGCCTGATAGGCCTGTTCCTTTTTCGTCAAACTCCCTTGTAAGGACAGTATCCTCTTTATTAGGCAGTCTGTCTGTACACAGCCTTGCACCGCTCTTATTGAGTGCAGAGTCAACTATGTGCCTGTCTGCATCAGTTTCGATTTCCTTACAAAGAACATTTTCTGCAATGCTGAGCGCAAAAACCTTGTAATCCTGGAAAACAGTTGCGAATCGCTCTCTTAGAGATTCAATTTTGTATTCTTTGATGTTTACACCGTTATAAAGAATTTCACCGCTGTCTACATCATAAAACCTCAGTAACAGCTTAACAAAAGTGGACTTGCCTGCACCATTTTTGCCGACAATTGCAGCAGTTTGTCCTTTTGTGATTTTTAAATTAAGGTTTTTAATAGATGGTTTTTCGGCGTTGGGATAAGTAAAGCATACGTTACGGAACTCAAGAGTCTGCAGTTCATCGGCATCCTTTGTGCCGTTTGTAACTTTAGATTCATATTCCATAAAGGCTTTAAGGTTGTCAAAATACTCTGCTTCCCTGCGTACGTTTGAAACAGCCTCGCCCACATCGTTGAAAACGTCCTTGAGATTGCTCATTGCAGTCATAATTACCGAAAAATCCGCTACTGCCAGATCACCTTTTACAACAAAACGGAATGCAGCATAAATATATGTAATTGCTACGGGTAAGGCTTTACCCAAAAATCCTGACATTGTTTCGCAGATGGCAATTTTCCAGCCGTATTTTCTGATAATTTCTCTGTTTTGTGTAACTGCATTTCTGAAGCGCTCATACATAACCTCGAAGATAGAAGAGGTGCGCATATCCTTTGCATACTCTTTTAAATAAACAGTACGTTTAACATAATCCTTTGAACGCTTGTGTACGGTCATTTCTTTATCCTTTTTAACATCAATTTTGCCTTTAATTGTTTCAAAGATAAGCACAAATACTGATACAAGAAGGATAAGGAGAATTTTCGGGTCAATAGAAATTACATACACCACAAGGAATATACCTGTGAGCGAGCCTGCAATAACATTTGAGAAGCACCAGGCAAAATATGAAATGTGATCCTCTGTAATGATTTCTGTTGCCCGTTTGTATTTATCGTAAAATTCGGGTGTTTCAAAACAAGCAATGTCAACTGTAACCGCTTTTTGGAAAATCTGGTTATTAAGATTTTTGTAAAACCTCTTCCAGCGGATTGTTCCGTAGTAATCGGATAAACAGTTTATGCCTGTTGCAATTAACTCCGATGCCACAAGAATAAGTACAAGCAGTACATATTCCTTGAATGTACCGCCGCCCGTTATCAGTTCAAGCAAAAGCTTTAAAAATAAAACATCTTTTACAAAGCCTGTAAAGAACCAATAAGAAACCTGCATTGACATCTGAGCCAGCATAAATCCCGGTGCATTTTTATGAATTGTTTTGAGTGCATAAAAAATACACTTCATGGATTTGAGTTTTTCTTTTTCTGTCTCTTTTTTTAGTTTTCTCATATTTCCTCCGTTTTAGTAACAGATAAAGTAGTAACGACTTACTTTACCAAAGCTTATTTGCAGTATAAACCTGCTCCGGAGTGTTGTGCTAAAATGCTTTTTCGGATGAGAGGAATCGAAAAGCATATTCGTTTCCTGCCTTTTGCAAATAACAAAAATCTCCGGAAAGCGTAAACCTTCCGGAGAAAACATATAAAATGCAGCTGTCAGCAGGAAGCGGACACAATAACCGGATTGTTTTTTGTTGTTTTAATCATTTTCATCATTATGTCCAACTCCTTTCATAATTAATTTGGGTTAATTTGCATTTACACGGAATGCAAACCTAAGATAACACTTTAACCAATATTTGTCAATAGATTCAATCAATGGTTTAAGTCAATTCTACAATTTTTAATTCATATTTATTGAAATTCAAGCTTGTTTTTTTGCCTGTGGGTATAATTTCAATATCTGCAGTGTTGGGTTTATCATCAAAGTTGTGAAGATAAAGGATGAATTTATCGTCTTTTTTCCTTATTGATGAAAGTATAATTGCAGGGTTATCAATTTTAATTACGCTTTCAGACTTTTTACCTTCACCCGAGGGGAAGAAGGACATCAGGAAAGGTGCTTCGTTGAATATTTGCGCCTGTCGCTGAATGTTTTCATCGGTTGTAATCCTGATGGAGAAACGGCGTTCACCCATATCAATGTGGGAAAGCATACGGTTGTGTGGTGCAATCTGTCTGTCCCGTATGGGATGAGCAGAGTGAACAGGTGTCCTGAGCAGAGACAGGCTGATGGAGCTTTCTGTGAAGCTTCCTCCATAGGTTCCGTTGTTAACAACACAAAGACTGCTATCGTCTGCACGTATACCGCACCATTTGTGGAAAACATCCTCGTTGCCGTCAGCGTAAAGCGTCTGTTCACCAAAGGCAGTCTCGCCCCAAGGTGTGCCCTTGAGTGTGGTATCTATGCGGTATTTAATCATTTTGTTGGGGGTATTGGAATAAATTGTGAGGTCCACATCTATGTAAGCACCCTTTTTGGGTATGGTGTATTCGACAATTGCAACCGTACGGCGGTGTTGGAAAAATGCCTGTACTTTTGTGCGCACTTCTCCATCCTCTACAATTCTTACGTTGGTGCCGCTTTCATCCGCATAGCCTGCAAAGTCATTTGCGTCGTCATCAGTCATAAGGGTGAACTTGCCGTCAAGGTCATTAAAGGCGTCAACAGTCATACCCCAGGGGTCTTCGTTGTCATTGAACATACAAAGCTCACCGCTGTTTTTGATAAGGGGTTTGCCATCAACCATATAAAGGTCAATTAATCCTGTTTTTTTGGATATGCGTGTCTGCATACGCTCGTTCTTAATTTCAATATAATCATTGTCACGGTTAAAGCTTTTATATATTTCGCCCTGTTTTACTTCAAGCTTTACGTCAAAACGGGTAACGCTTGATGGTGCAAGTTTGCCGTAAAAACTAACCTTTTCAATCCAATCAAGATTGAATGTGCAATCGGGCTTTTCATTTTGTGTGGGCAGGGGATTACCCTGACTGTCGTAAACCTGTGCAACGGTAAATTCATTATCATTCCAGTTCTGGTTTTCAAGCATAAAGCCTATTTCAAGCTCGCCCTCAATTTCATAAGGATGGGGGTTGAAAACCATTACGGGAATTTCACCCTGTTGCGCAACCCTCTGTCCTTCGCAAAGCTTGAAAAATGCCTTTGTGTAAAGCTTGTCGGCAATTTCCTCACCGTAGGAGAGTTTTCGGAGACAATCCTCCTCAGCGGGTTGTATGGAGGTACCCGGCAAAATATCGTGGAACTGGCAAAAAGCCAGGGCTTTTTTTGCTTTCTTTAACTCCGTTGAGTCAAAATCAGCACCGTGCACAAGTGCTGCATAGCTCATAATTTTTTGTGTTGCAGCGAGCTTGTTTTCTAGCCTGCGGTTTGCTTGCTTTATGCGTACCATTGTGGTGTAGCAGCCTATCATTGAGGGGATGAGAGATTCCTCAACAACAGGAAGATTTGTTGTATCAATCTCGTCAAAATATCTGTCTGTGGATGAGTGAATAATTTCTGTGTCAGTATGTTTTTGGTAGTCGGTTATATTGTTAAGGTCAATTCGTGATGGTCCGCCACCGTGGTTGCCGATGCCCCAAAGCATAAGACAGGTATCATCCTTTGCTTCGGCTTCAAAGCGTTTGATTTTATTTACGGCTTCGCCCTTAAGCGTGTTATAACCGCCAAACATTCTGTGGGCAATTATCTCACTGCCGTCAAAGCCTCGCCAACGGAAATTGCCATCCCATTTGCCGGGACGCATAAAAATGTAGTTCTGATAACCGGTTTTCTTCAATATCTGAACAAGTCCACGTGAATGGCCGAATGGGTCAAAGTTTATGGCAGTTACAGGCTTGACACCAAATTTTTCCATAAAATACTCATTGCCCAGATAGATTTGCTCGAGAAGGCTCTCGCCTGAGGTCATAACACAGTCGGGCTGAAGATACCAGCCACCCATAATGACCCACTTGCCCTCTTTGACAAGTCTTTTTATGCGTTCAAAAAGCTCGGGCTCGTACTCTTCCACCCACTCGTACAAAAGTGCTTCGTTGTGGTTGAATATAAAGCCGTCGTATTCTTCACAAAAATCAGCGGCAACGCGGAATGTGGAAATCGCCTCAGCGGCACCCTCATTCCAACGCCATAACCACACCGGGTCAAGGTGTGCGTTGCAAAGTAAGTGTAGTTTTTTCATATTGTCACCTCATAGTATTATCGAGTTCCGCAACCCTTTTTAATATATCAATGGAAGGACCGGGAATTCTGCCCAAATGGTCAGGACCTACATTTAAAAGGTAGTTTATGCCTAACTCGTTAAGGTGCTTTTTCGTTTTGTGGAGTACCTCAGGGGATTTCCAATTGTGGTCACGGTAGGAAAAACCCCAGGAATTATTTAATGTGCAGGCACTTTCATAAAGACCGTATTTGCTGGGCTTGAACCCGTCAATGCTTTGGTAGTTGATTTCTGACTCAGCAGTTTTTGAAAGCCTGTCCCATTGCTCCTTGCTTTCGGGTATTTCGTTATCACCCAGGGAAACGTAATCGTAAGCACCGTTACCTAATCTTGAATTAATAAGACAGTCGGGCTGTAGCTTTTTTACGGTATCGTAGATGCGCTGGCTTTGTTGAGCACTTAAGGTCATGGGAACATCGAACCAGGCAAGGAAAATGTCGCCATAGTTTGTCATTATTTCCTCAATCTGTGGCAGAATCTTATTCACAAAGCAAATATCAAAATTCTTTTCTTCGGGATTGGGAAAATCCCAACTGTTGTCCCAGGTAACGCCTGAGCATCCCATATGGTTTGAAAGATAACCGCCGCCGTGCTTTTCGTGCCAATCAAGGTCCTGCGAATAGTAAAAGCCTAATTTTATATTATATTTCTGACAGGCCTGTGCAAGCTCGCCGATAATATCCCTGCCGTAGGGTGTGGCATCAACCACGTTGTACTTGTCAACCTTTGAGTGAAAAAGAGCAAATCCGTCGTGATGCTTTGTGGTTACCACAAAATACTTCATGCCGCAATCCTTAGCCAGCTTTATAATGCTGTCTGCATCAAAGTAAATCGGGTTGAAAGCCTTTGCCAGATTTTCGTATTCCTTTATGGGAATAGCAAAGTGGGAGCCTATCCACTCGGCATAATTGTCACCAAATTTACCCTTGTATTCGCCGCCGAGTAAAGAGTATAGTCCGAAGTGCATCATCATACCGTATCCCGCTTGTTTAAAAAATTCAATATTATTCAAAAAATCACCACTTTCACATACAGAATTCTATATCATCAATGTAGAGTATGTCAAGTTTTCTTTGTGTAAAATTAACTAAAAGTATATTACTTTGGATAAAAATTTTGATTATATTAATCCTAAAACCTTGACTTATGCCCGATAAAATTATAATATTAGATAAGAGTACATTGAAGAGGTGAGTGTATGGCAGAGTGTCCGAAGTGTAAAAAACACCTGCGCATGGTGGATTGGAAACAGTTTTGTCCACATTGCGGGTGCAATATTGTAATGTATGATATTCAGGAAAGGCTTATGCAGGATGCTGATAAGGCAGAGGTTCAGTATTACCATTTTCAGAAAAAAATTAACAGAATGAAAATGGCTTTTATGGGCTCCAAGCTTGCAATTGCCCGTATTTTTACAAGCCTTATTCCTGTAGTGGCAATTGTTGTGCCTTGGCTTAAGGGTGAGTTCAAAGAACCCTTTGTGGAATTTGAAGGATTGTTAACATTATTTTCCATACCGGATATGCTTGAGAGCTTTAATTTTGATGGTATTTTAGGCCTTTTAAATGCTGATGACGGAAAAACTGCAATTCTTTTCCTTGCAATTTCTCTTGTTTTGCTTTTATTGACGGTAGTTTTGCTGTTAGTGCATTTCGGGTGCTTGACAATGGCTTGCGCAAAACGGGGCAAATTGAGGAACTACATATTTGATATAATGATGTTAGCTTTTTGCGGTGTGGCAACTGTATTGTTGATGGCTGTTCCTGATAATCCGTATTTCAGTATAGATTTCATTATTGCGCCTTTTGTGTATTTTCTGTTACTGCTTGTGAATTTCATTGTGGATATAGCAATTTACAAAAAAGGTATAAGTCGGGGCCAAGCGGTCTTAGGAAGA
>JAZULH010000011.1:0-33393 GCA_045602985.1 Acutalibacteraceae bacterium
CTGCCAATTCCGCCACACCCGCATATTTTATTGTTGTACTCAACAGTATTGTTGAGGAAAAAGCTTTGTCGGAAGGACACTTGCGGTACCCAAAATCGTTGATCGCTCCTGCTCGTCGCTAACGATTTTGACCGCTACGCCATTTCGCACTTCCTGTATCGCCCACAGGGCGCGGTCGTGCTCAATGCTGCCAGTTCCGCCATCCCCGCATATTTTATTGTTGTACTCAACAGCATTGCAATTTGCAATGCTTGTATTTTAGCACACATTAAAACTGCTGTCAACAAACTTATTGTCGAAAAATTGTAATTAAAGCTCTACTTTTATGGTCTGACCGCCGTTTTCGCGGGATTTGTCGGCAAGGAAAATAACCTTGTGACCTGCAACGGAATCGTGAATAGATGTGCAGGATATTGTGGGGTTGTCATCCCTGATAAATCTGACAAAGTCGGCACACAAGCCCTCATCACCGCCGCCGTGACCTTCGTCGGGAGTGTTGCTCAGGTCAATAAGCTGCTCCTCAAAATCTGTGGTGGGTGTGGGATTAATGGTTTTAAGGCGTATGAACTTATTCTCCATTTCGCCGTAGATTTCACCCTTGGTGCCAATAATACGGATTGTGCGCAGACTCTCCGCACTGCCGCCTGCAAGGTTATGGGTGCCTGTGGCACCGCTTGCAAAATTTACCAGAACGCTCTGGTGGTCAACAACATCGTTATCGCATTTGTATATACATTTACCGTAATCTGTACGTAAAAGGCTGTTACGATAGTCCTCAACCGTGGGATTTTTGATATGCACAATATCACGCCAGATATATACCTCCCACCTGTTGGGGTGGTCAAGGTAGAGCCTTTTTGCGCTGTAACGGCAGCTTTCAACCAACGGACAGTCCATAAGACAGCGCGTACCTGCACCCTCAGGGGCATTCTCGGGTCTGAACTGGAAGCGTGAGCCTACAGAGGATACGGAAACAGGCTTGTCCTTACCCATAATCCACATCATCAGGTCAAGGTCGTGACAGCACTTTGCAAGGAGCATTGATGTGTGGCACCTTTTAGAGTTACCCCACTTGCCGCGGACAAAGGATGTGGAAAGGTGATGGTAGCTTACATCTTCAACAGTCTGTATATTAATAATGTCGCCGATTTTGCCGTCAGCAACAAGCTGCTTTACGGTAAGGTAAAATTTGTTGTATCTGAGCACGTGGCAAATCATAACCTTGTTGTTGTATCTGTTAACAACCGCCATCAATTCATCAAGCTCGGCTTCGTTAACGGCGAAGGGCTTTTCAAGGAGCATATCATACCCGATTTTCAGCAACGGAATTGAGGTTTCAACGTGCACCTCGTCCATAGTGCCGTTTATGACAACATCTGCAAACCTGGGTGCCTTTGCCAGAGAGTCTGCATCCACAAAGCAGTTTTCAGGCGGCAGATTGAACATTTCCTTCACCATATTGCGACGGTATTCGTCAAGCTCTGCAACGCCTACAATCTTCAACTCATTGGGATGAGTTGAAGCGTACTTTGCGTATGCCATTGTGCGGTGCCCTGCACCGAGAATTATTGCTGTAACAGGTTTCTTTGCCATAAAAAATCACTACTCAGAAAGTTTTTTTGCCATTACCACGCCGCCCCATCTTTCAAACAGGACGTTAAAGCCCAATCGCTGGTAAAAGCGTATGGCACCGTGGTTATCTTTGCTTGCCATAAGCATAATGCCCTTGACATTTTTTTGTTTAAGGTTACTCAGCATAGTGTTCATCATCTGTGCCCCGTAGCCGTTGCCCTGATATTCAGGTAAGATATCTATATGCAGATGGGCAGGATATTTTCTGCCGAGAAAGAAGTAGGGAAAAGGCATCAGCCATGCATCAAACGCAGATTTTTTGTTGATATGGTAAATGTTTTTCATATCAATCCTGCGGAAGAGCCTGCCGTAGCGTTTGTAGTCAGGCTCGCACATAACATAGCCCACGGCAATATCATCGTCATCTGCCAGTACAAAGGAGGTGTCACAGCACTCCCTTGCATAATATGTGGAAAACATTTTTGCTATAACATTGCTTTGCACGGGTTCCCTTGCACAGCCCGGACCTGCAGTTACACGACAGACATATTCAACAGCGGCTGTGTCGGTAATACGTAAAGGTCTGATAGTAGGCATCAGCTTTTGTTCCCTTCAGTTTTATTAGGTTTTTTGCGTGTTATACGCTCTTTTGTGCCGTCAGGCCTAACAATAATGGTGCTCTGAAGCTGGGCTTCAAGAGACTGCCTGAAGGCTGCCACATATTCTGCACGCAGAGCCTTCTGCTCAATTGCCTCTGCCTCTGTAAGACCCTCCGTCTTAGCCTTGCGTGCAAGAAAATTTATTCTGTCAATTTGCTCTTGAGTGATCATATAAAAAATCCTTTTTATCTGTAATTAAAAACCAATCTAATATATTATAGTATTATTAAAAATAAAGTCAAGAAAATATAAAAATTTGTTTTACGTTACTTTGCATAGGGTAAGAGTTAATGTATTTCAAGTGGCTTTGCGCAAGTGTAATTTCGCCATTGACTGACTCCCTGACAGGTGGTAAAATTCAGTTATGAATTCTTTGGGAGTGATTGTATGGCAGAGCATAATTTCAAAGGCAAGTGGATTTGTGCAGATATGACCTTGGAGGATAGGTTTGCCCCTGTTTTCAAAAGAAATTTCACCATAAAAAGGGATTTTGACTCTGCAATGGTCTATTTGTGCGGTCTGGGTCTTTTTGACCTGCGTGTAAACGGAGCAAATGCGGATGATACATTGTTGAATCCTGCCCACACTCAGTATTCAGGTACAGTTCTGTACAGGGCATTTGATGTTACATCACTTCTCAAAAAGGGCGAAAACGAAATTACCGTAGAGTTAGGTCACGGTTTTTTCAATGAAACCGTGGATGTCTGGAATTGGCAGATTGCCTCCTGGCGCGGTGTACCGCGGTTGCTGTGTGATATTGAAATTGAGTGTGCAGACGGTACGGCTCAACAAATATTTACAGATGACAGCTGGGTTGTTTCCCGTGAGGGTACGGTTGTATCCAACAGCATTTATTACGGCGAGGTTCACGATTACCGTCGTAAATCGGGTAGCTGGGAAAGGGTTATTTATGCACAAGCTCCTGAAGGAGAGCTTAAGCTCCAGGATATGCCGCCCATACGCAGGACAGCACAGCTTGCTCCGCAGCAGGTAACACATATAGGCGGTAACAGCTATGTTATAACATCACCCGAGATGGTTACAGGCTGGGCAAAAATAAAAATGCCCCTGAACGAGGGGCAGACTATGACCGTTACCTATGGTGAAAGGCTGTTGCCCGATGGCAGGGTTGTGCACATCGGCAAGGGGGAGGGACGCGACGGCAAGTGGTTTCCCTCTGCATATATTCAGCAGGATGTTTTTATAGGTGACGGTGTGGCTTGTGAATTTGAGCCCAGGTTCAGCTACAAGGGCTTTCACTATCTGCAGATAGATAATTGTCCCGTAGAGCCCTCTGCCGAAAACACGGTTATTTATCGTGTGGCTAATGATGTAGATGACGTGGCTTCTTTTAACTGCTCCGAAAGCCTTATAAACGACCTTCACGCACTTATGCGCCGTACAATACTTAATAATCTCCAGGGCAAGCCCACCGACACTCCTGTGTGGGAAAAGAACGGTTGGTTGGGGGATCTTAGCTGTGGCTTGTGGTCAATGATATTCAATTTTGATATGAACACATTTTTGAAAAGCTTTGAAAACACCATGGCAGATTGCTTTAAAGAGTACGGAATGGTGCCTGTTATGGTGCCGTCCCCATCCTGGGGACTGGATAATAACCCTGTCTGGAATACTGTTTTTGTTTTTGTTGCACAGGCACTTCTGGATTACTACGGCGAGAGTGATTTTGTTAAATCAATTTACCCCACACTTAAGGAATATGCTCTCGGGCAGATTCGGGCAATAGAATCCCGCGGTTGGGTGTGGGACTGTCATACATTGTCGGATTGGCTGGCACCTGTAGGCGGCAGTGCGTTTAATGAGGCAGAGCCGTGTTCGTCGGAGGGTGCAGAAATATGTGCCTCTGCCTTTATATATAAAATGCTTAAGGTTATGGGTGACATTGCCCTTGAGCTGGGTCAGCAGGACAAGGCTGTCTATAATGAGGCGGCAGAGAAAATTCTTACTGCCTTCAACAAAAAGTTCTATGACCCGAATAGGGGATATTATCAGTCTACCTTCTGGAAGCCCATGGGATGCCGTACCCGTTACAGGCAGACCTCCAATCTGTTGCCGTTGGCGTTTGGTATGGTGGAGGAGTCAGAGCGCTCCAAGGTTTTAAAAAATCTTGCAGATGACATTATATCCAAGGAATATCACCTTGATACAGGTTGTACGGGAACACGATTTGTTCTGCCTGTACTTTTTGATAACGGATATGAGGAGCTTGCGTACAGGGTGCTGACTCAGACAACGTATCCCTCATGGGGATACTGGCTTACTCAAGGGAGCGATTCTGCCTGGGAAAGCTGGGAAAACACTACACGCTCTATGAATCATTATTTTTTAGGTTCCTTTGATGAAGCGTTGTTTACCCACCTTGCAGGTATAAGCAACGTAAAAAAAGGCTTTACCCATATTACCTTTGACCCGAAGGTTACTTGCGGACTAAAAAGCCTTAATCTGGAGCTGAAAACTCCGAGAGGTAAGCTTGTGTGTACGTGGAGTGTTAAGGATAAGCTTTGTAATATAAGGCTTAAAGCTCCCGAAGGTATATGTGTTAACAGTAAAATTCCCCTGAAAAAAGAGAATGCCCTCTCGGGAGAGGGAGAATATACCGCGGAAATACGGATATAAAGAATCAAAAAGACTGCATCGGTTGTTACCGATGCAGTTTTTTAATAAAGGGAGAACAGCCGAAAGCAGGTGGAGCGCCCTACGGATGTACGCTATGTAAGCGCATCGCAAAAGCTCGGTTAAGCCGCATACCGAGATAAAAAGGAGAAGGGGCTCACGGAGAGGGAGAGGCTCCCGACTGTTCCGTATATATATGCCGTAATAAAACACAATATTACACAAAAATTTTTTATTTTTTAAAAGTTTATTAAAAATGTACAAATCAGAAGAAAAAAACTCGGCACTTATTTACAATAAGCACCGAGTAGATTTAATATTTATCAGCCTTCAAACTCAATAAACATATATTTGATTTTGCTGCGTTTGTAGGTGTATGTAAGGTAAATATTGTTGCCGTCTGCAATTATTGCAGGGTATGAATACTCAAACCAGATAATGCCTGATGAGTCAATGTCGGTAACCTTTTCCCAGGTCTGACCGTTGTCCTTGGAAACAGCAAGTGTAAGCTTGTATCTGAGACCGTTTACTGAGATGGGGTTGTAAGCAAGCCACAGCCAACCGTTGTCAGTCATAACACAGTCAACACCGCTGTTGTTATTGGGCAGGCTTGTAGCATAAGCCTTGCACCAGGTGTAACCGCCGTCATAGGAGTCACTTCTGTAAATCTTGCCTGCCTTTGTGCGGAAGAATGCGTGAACATTACCGTCAAGGTCCTCCCAAAGGGCTGGCTGAATCATCTGCTTGTCGGATTCCACATAGTCTGTGCGTGTCCAGGTTTTGCCGCCGTCTGTTGAAATATCAAAGAAGCATTTCCAGTCACCCTGCTCTGTTGATGAGGGGGCAATGATTGTGCCGTTCTTTGTTACAAGGCACTTGTTCTTAACGGGGCCTCTGCCGCCGCTTGTATCACCCTCAACAAGCTCCTTTGCGGGAGTCCAGGTAGCACCCTTATCGTATGAATCGGTGTACTTTGTAACCCAATGGGCAATCTCAGAGCCAACCTTGTAATAAAGGCGTACAAAATCGCCATAGTTCTGGAGAACAGGGTTCCAGTGTGCGACTGTATCCTCTGAGGGAATCTGCTTTGCCTCGGACCAACCGCCGTTTTCGTAAACAGAGAACCATATACGTACATCGTCATCGCCTTCACCGCTACCGCCAAACCAGGCACTCATAAGACTGCCGTCTGAGAGCATCTCTATTGTGGAGGCGTGGGTTGTGTCGGTTTTATCACCCGAGCCGAGAACAGAGCCTTTTTCAACAGAGTAGTCAAAGGATGCGGCATTAACAGGAACAACTGCTCCTATTGCTATGACTATTGTTAAAACCATAGCAAGAAAATTTTTAATCATTTTCATTATCTCCTTAGTAACGCTTAGGCGTTTTTATAGAGGTTTTATGTAATTTCCACAAAACCTCTGAACATTATTATAGTCCTGTTGTAGAAAAAATGCAAGGAAACTGACATTTTTAAAAAAAGTTTATTCAGTTTAACCAAGGGCAGGTATATTTATGGGTGCACAATAAACAAGAGAAAGTTACGCTTCGTAATAAAGCGTAACTTTCCCAAAATAAATCGAAACCTCATCGTCCCCTTAGTGGGAGTCTTGCGAAACCGAAAACCTGTTTATTTTTATATAAAAACAGAATCAAAGTGCAATTTTGATTGTTTTGATTTCCCAGGGGCGGAAGGATAGTGTGTTGTCAGAAACAGCATCAGTTTCATTACCCAGCAGGTCGGTCTGTGCAACAATATTTCCCACAGCAGGCCTGAGGGTAACATTACACTCACTGTCACCAAAGTTGCAAAGACGTGCAAGAAGATGATTTTCCTCGGGGTAGAGTGCAGTAAGAATAACATCGCTGTTGTTACTGTCAAAGTCAAAGGCAGTAAAAGCGTCAAGCTCTCCGTTACCCTTGGGCACAAATGATGCCGTAAGGGGATATGCGTAAGCCATTGCCTGCTTGTGAAGGTCTGCCTGTGAAAGGGTGCTCTCAAAGGGCAGTATGGAAAATTCGTTTTCAAAGTACCCGTCAAGAATACGGTCACCGCAAAGATAGGGGTTTGAGTAAATAAGGGGAAGATAAACCCTGTTACCCTCCACAGCACAACCCATACAACCCTTGTTGAGCAGGGCAAGACCCTGTTTACCGTCTCTGAGGCTTACACTGTATATGCCGTGGTAGTATGTTGTGTTTTCAAAGGATTCGCGGGGGCTTACCTCCACATCATATATAATACGGTCATCAGGGTACCAGTATTCCTCAGTTTTACGCAGAGCGCCGTTCCACTCGGAGAGAGCGTACGGCAGGTCGCGGTACATTTTGCGATTTTCATCAAGGAAGAGGCTTGCAACAAAACACAGCTTATCCTCGTGGTGGTGACCGTTTACAGTCAATGTGGCAGGCTTGCCGTGGGTAACATCTGTTCTGCCCACGTGCTCACCGCTGATATCAAAGCCGCATTTGCAATCAATGGAATTCTGATTTTTATTAAAGCTCATCCGGAATGTAAATGGAATTGAGCCGATACAGCCCTTGAATGAGGCAGCTGCGGAAAACTCGTTTACCGCAACATCCCACTTACCGCGGGAGAATTGTTGACTTCCCTCAATATATCCGCTGAACAGCGCACCGTCAGGGTTATTAATGATTTGTCTGCCTGTTTTGTTGACAGAAAGACTTACAATACCGTTATTGTTGAGTATGGCTGTATATTGGGGTGTTGTAAGGGTGCCTGTTTTTTCGTCCCACAGGAATTGTGATGTGTTTTCGGACACAGCATTTTTAAGAATATATTTTTTAACAGAGAAGGGCTCAACCCTTGCAAGTAACATGAGTGTAAAAGCTCCGTCCTTTTCCTCTGTAAAGCACATTGCTTTGGTTTCACCGTCGTATGCGCATACGGGATGGGGAATTTTAACTTCAACCCATTGCTCCACAGGGAAGGAGTGGGTGTTTATTACAATAATGCTGTCGCCTGCGGTGCTTGCAAAACGGGAAGCAATACTGCGCAGGGATTGCTCCGTTACCTGTGCGGAGGCTGAAAGGGATTGGGGAATAAAGCGCCTTGACAGGTCAAGAAGACCGCAGATTGTAACATCGTGGTGTTCTGCCGCAAGAATGTATTTCCAGGCTTCCTCCGAAAGGCTTTGCAAGGAGCTGCCGCCAAGCATTACTGAGAGGGCGTTGAGCTTTTCGCCCTGAACAGCATCAACCTCACCCTTACGGCATCCGTTGAAAATTTCGTTACCGCAATAGCCCCAGGGCATTTGCACGTGGAAGTCGTTATCTGTGGTAACAAGCTCTTCCTTTGCTTCACCGTAAATGCGTGGTAAATCCTCCAGCAATACATATTCAAAATTCTTTTTACCTTCGGTGTGTTCAATTATTTTATCAACGGGCTGTGTCAGGTCATCATAGCGTGAGGCAAGCAGAGGCTCATATTTTGAAAACATATCCCGGAAATCCTCAAGGGAGTAAAGGTCCGAGTCATCGGGCCATCGGGAAAGAATCCAGTTATCAACAGTGGTACAGTTGAAGCCCCTGCCCTGTTTCGGATAAGTGGGGACACAGGGCACACGTGTGCCGTCCTTACCTACCCATTGACCCCAGGGCGAGTCAAAGTTTTTAGTATAGCCATAGCCCATAACGTGGGAGCGCATAATTGCTCCCTCATAACCGCATTGTGAAATCAACTGTGGAGTCTGATTGTGCAGGGCAAACTCTGAAATGGCATAAACTGAGGGAGTAACACCGTAATATTTCAGGTTTGTCCGCACGGCATAAATTAACTGACGTGCATTAGACTCCTCGGATATTGTCAGCGCAAGGGGCTGTCCGTAGGTGGTTGCACCAAGACCTACGCGGTCAGGATATTTTTTAAGCAGTTCACCTACAAGCTCCACAATTTCGGGGTCTTCCTTTGAAAATTCGTCAAAGGTAAATGACTCGTAATCAAGACCGATTTTAAGAGAGGGGTATTTCTCCAACCAGGTGAACATTTTTTTAAGCCTTGGCTTTACGTGGTCCTTCCACAGCACGTAGCCGCCGTGATCGTATGTTAATATGTACAGCTTCTTATTATCCACAAAACAACACTCCCTAAAAGCCTTATGTTATCAGAACAGGAATTTTTTGACTGTATTGATGTAATCCTTGGCGCGTACTGCACTTGTGCTTTCCGCAAAGATTCTCAAAAGAGGCTCTGTGCCTGAAAAACGGCAGATTACAAAGCCATCTTCAAAATAAATCTTGCAACCGTCCTCGTAGCTTACCTTTATGATTTCATCTGCAAATTCAGGCAGACGCTTGTCACCAAGCAGGGTTTTTTCAACGGCAGCCTTCATTGCAGGGTCAAAGCGCATATCGTCCTCAACCATAACAAAATCGCCGAACTCCTTGTGGAGCTTTGCAAGCATCTGTGAAGGGGACTGACCTGTTACGCTGACCATTTCAGCAAAAAGGGAAGCGGCATAAACGGAGTCCTTACCGTGTATGTGACCTCTTACCGTAAGACCGCCTGAGCTTTCACCGCCAAGGACAGCATCAACCTGATCCAGCTTGGAGGAAATGTATTTGAACCCAACGGGAACCTCGTAGCACTTTTCGCCAAAGCTTTCTGCGATTCTGTCAAGCATATGGGTTGTGGCAACATTACGCACAACGGGACCCTTCCAGCCCTTGTACTTTACAAGGTAATAGTAAAGCAGGCAGAGTGTTTCGTTGGCATTAATGTATTTGCCGTTAGCATCAATAACACCAAGTCGGTCACCGTCACCGTCCATAGCAATACCAAGGTCATATTTTCCCTTAAGAACAGAGTTTTTAAGGGACATAAGGCTCTTTTCAGATGGGGCAGGCATCAGACCGCCGAAGTAAGCATCCTTGTTGATGTTTATGGTATCGATGGTACAGCGTGCCGTGTGGAATATTACAAGCAGCGGATAAGTACCCGAACCGTGCATTGAGTCAAAAAGAACTCTCAGACCGCGGTTACGCAATGCCTTCATATCCAGCAGGGAGATTATATCATCAATAAATTTATTAAAAGGGTTGTCGAGGTAGACAATCTGTTTACCCTTAACAGCAACATCAAAATCAGTACGAGGGGGAGCTGTTACCGTGTGAATAAGCTCCTCAAGCCGTTGAGTTACTTCAACGGGAGCATCACGGCCCTCCTCAACAACAAGCTTGATGCCGTTATATGAGGCAGGGTTGTGGCTTGCGGTAATTTCAATACCGAAGTGAAGCTTGTTGTCCTTAACCGTGTGCATAACAAGGGGTGTGGGTGAGGAGCGCTCCATAATCCACACAGTTACTCCGTCAGCGGCAAGCACCTCTGCAACCCATTTTGCTGCAGTTTCCGAAAGAAAGCGTCTGTCGTAGCCTATAATAACAGGCTTGTCGGTTTTTTCCTGCTCCTGCATAAGCAGGTAAATGCCGTGTGCTACGCGACGTATGTTGTATGCAATAAAATCTTCACCTATAATTGCACGCCAACCGCCTGTACCAAAATTAATTTTATCCATATATTATCACCTTTTTTGCTTGCAAAGTTAATGTCAATCACCTAAAAGACCGTGGTATCTGCCCATCCAGTAGGGAAGCAGGTAGATATAGGGCATAATGGCTCTTGTAGCATCAGCACCGTCTGTACCGGGAAGAGCGGCGGCGCGGTTTGCGCTCTTTTTGTTGATGCTTATAAATTCCTCAGCGCCTGAATCGCAGACGAACTGGTTGCCGTCGTAGTTTACAAGGAGTCTTGAGGAGTATTCAACAGGATACTTGAGTTGAGGAGCACAGCCGTAAGCCTCGGGGCCGTGGTCCCATACAATATCCTTGCGGTAGCTGTTGTATGTGGGCCACACTACAAGGTCAAGGTTCATTTCTGAAAGAGATTTTGCGGCATTTTCAATATCACAGGGATTGTTGGTCAATGCACCGTAAACAATGTTGAAGAAGGGTGAACGCTCAACCCTTTCATAGTCAAAGTGGTGTGTAAGACCCATTTTGAAAATTTCCTTATGAGCATCGTTGTCTGTATAAACGATAAGGGGGTAAATGTTTGTAAAGTCAAGCTGGTCATCAATATGTGCAATGTGAGAATCCTCGCACTTGTACTGCATACAGTTCATAGCGTAGTGGTGCTTTTTGATAAGCATATCAAACACCTTGTTGTATTTTTCATCCCCTGTAACGTGGTATGTGGTCTTCAGGAAGGAAAGTATTTCAAGGGAGTTTGTGCCTCTTTCATAGAACCAGCGGTCATCATTATTGAGCAGGTCAGGCTCCCAGTTTGCCCAGGTTGTGGGTACACCGTCAACATCGCAAAGGTGGAAGTTGTTGTCAATTATGTGGTCGGTTATGGTTTTTACAACCTTTGCAATTTTTTCCTTTTCAGCCTTTGTTGCCACAAGGTCGTAGTATATGCCGTATGCAAAGTAGTGTCCTGTCATTTCGTCGCTGGAGGTTTCGCCAAGCCATTCACATTCAGGATTATCCTCACACACATGCCATTCCTCACGGTTGCCTGTGCCGAAGTAAAGGTCATCTGTGTAGCGTGTTGCTCTGGCGGTAAAGCCCGGCTTTCCTGTAACCTCTGTCAGCTTGATCATAGCGTTAACTGCCTTCTGCGCATTTGCTTTTGCAGCTTTATCGCCTGTTACTGCATAGCGGAAGCACTGGCTTGCACAGTAAAGACCTGTGAAAAGTCCGTCATTATCGGAGTTGGGGAGCCAGCCTGAATCAAGATCGCCGTATTTGCGCAAAATCCTGTCAACCTGGTAGCCCTCGTTGCGTGTAAAGTATTTAACCGCCATTTCATCAAAGTGGTTTGCCTTTTGCTCAAGGGTCATATACTGCGAGGTAATCAGACTGATACCGCGTGGGGTTACAGCGGCAATTGTACCGCTTGCTGAAACAGCAATTTTCGTTACTGTGGGGTGCATAAGCCATGCACCGTAGGAGAAATATGAAATTTTACCCTCAATCAGGGTGATAATGCCTGTGTTGGTGGCAAAGTACTTTTTGCCGTCAGGGGCAAAGAACATATCGTTGAATGAGCCGTCGGGAACAGAATAAAAATCGTTGCCGTTGAACCAGTAGTTTCTGCCGTCATAGATGTTAAGTCCGTCGTCGGAGCCTACCCACAGGTGACCCAGAGCATCAATCTGCAGACAGTTTATTTTTTTGCTCATTACCCCTGTGGTGTCGGGAAGAAGCTCTGCCCAATGACGGCGCTTACCCTTCATTGACAAAAGACCCTCAACTGTAGAGCCCACATATACGGTTTCGGCATACTTAGCCTGTGCATCAAGTGCGGCAAGGCAAACCGTACCGTCAGGCAGGTCTACAACCTTAGCATATTCCGCACCGTCCTTAATGTAAAGGTCAGTTTCTGTAATAAGCCATTGTGAGCCGTCAAGACCGCAGGAAATATCAACCACGGGGCTGTCAAACTCCGCAAGCTTTTTGATTTTGCCCTTTTTGAGCTCACCGAGAGCATTGTTGGCAGAGGCAAAGAGCTTTCCGTTAACGGAAAAGAGCTTATTTACCTTTGTATTGATTTTTTTGATGTTGCCGTCAAGGCACTCGAAAAGGCAATCCGGGGTTGCTATATAAAGAGCTTCACCCTCAAAAGCAACAGATGTTACTTTTTCAGGGTTAATTCCCTTGTCCGAGGTGATAAAAACTTTGTCGTACTGCTTGAATTGTCCGAAGTTAATAGTAGATTTTTTCATAAAAGTGCTCCTGTTTTTTTGTTTATATAAGTTTATCACAATTAAATATATTTGTCGATAGTATTTACAATTGAAAGGGATAAAAAAATATGTTACCATAATTGCGGAGATGATTTTTATGCGCTATATTGCAGACCATGATTTTCACATACATTCTACTGTATCTGCTTGTTGCCGCGATGACAACCAGACTCCCTTAATGATTTTAAAATATGCACAGGAGAATAACTTTCACAAGGTGTGCCTTACAAACCATTTGTGGGATGAAACAGTAAAAAGTGAAGCGGAGTGGCACCCTGCACACACATACTCAAAACTGAAGTCCGTTTTGCCGTTACCACAAGTCGATGGTGTTCAGTTTCTTTTTGGTGCGGAAACAGATATTGACTACAACAATGTCCTGGGCGTTAGTCCGGATACTTTGAAAAATTTGGATTTTGTAGCAGTTGCGACAACACACTTGCACCTGACGGGAAATACCGTAAAAAGCAAAATTAAAACTCCTGAAGAGGGTGCGGAAATATGGCTTAATAAACTGAAAAGCCTTTTGAAAAATGATTTGCCGTGGCATAAAACAGGCATTGCCCACCTGACATGCGGACATATTATGAGGGATAAAACCCCTCAGGTAATACAATGCCTGCCGGACCGGGATTTGTACGAAATTTTTGAAGATTGTGCACACAAAGGCGTGGGCATTGAACTTAATATAAAAACCTTGTCAATGACAGAGGAAACCCAAAAAATCCTTTTACGACCATATTATATAGCCAAGGATTGCGGATGCAAGTTTTATCTGGGTAGCGATTCTCATAAAACGGAGGCATTTAAAAACGCAAAAGCAAATTTTGAAAATATTATCACTCTTTTAGACCTGCATGAAGGCGATAAATTTGTTTTAGCCCAATTCAATCATTGACATTTTACTGATGGTTGTTTAAAATATAAAAAACTCAGCGGAAGTGATTTTTATGAATAAAATAATCAAGAGAACAGCAATTGCCGCAGGTGTTACAGCCGCGGCGGCAGTAGGCTTTCATTATGTTAATAAGGAGCTGCACAAGGATATCTGTATGATTGCACATCGCGGTCACAGTGCAAAGCATCCCGGCAATACGGAGGCAGCATTTTTGTCTGCAGTACGTAACGGCTCAGGCGGTATTGAAACTGATGTGCGTGTAACAAAGGACGGCGTGTTTGTGGTTAACCACAACGAGGAGGCAAAGTTCATTGACGGCACAGAGCTTCAGGTTGCTCAGGCAACATACGAGGAGCTTACACAGAAGCCTCTGCTCAACAACCTGAGCAACGAGGTGGTTTATGTGTGCACATTCCGGCGCTATCTGGAAATCTGCCGTGATGCGGATATGGTATGCTTTATTGAGCTTAAGGGCGAATTTACCGATGAGCAGATAAATGAGCTCTTTACAATGGCAGGCAGGGTTTACGACCTTTCAAAATGTGTATTGCAGTCCTTTGAATTTGAAAATCTTGTGAAAGCTCACGAGGCATTTCCCGATTTACAGATTATGCTCACCTACGGCAAAAACTGCGGTGATTACCACAAGTGCATTGAGTATGGCTTCCACATAGATGCAGAGTATAAGGTAGCAACACCAAAAATGGTAAAGGAATTCCACGACAGCGGTCTTATGGTAGGCTTGTGGACAGCAAATGACCTGATTTCACTAAACTATTGCCGTGCCCTTGGTGTAGATTATATTGAATCCGATATTTACGGAGGCTGAAAACAATCCGCCCTCTACCTCAGGTAAAAGGCGGATGATTTTTTTAGTCTTTGATTTCAATCATCTGATGAATATTTACAGCAGGTACCGTAAATTCCGCTTTGCCGTGGGAGTAGCTGAAGTCCAGGGGCTGTCCCTGGGGTTGGGCAATTATCATTTCGGGTTTATTGTGGCACTTAACAGAGCATTTTACATTGTAAAGGGGAACGGTGTCCTCAATAACCTCGGTCTTTTCACCCCGCACCGTTGTGTGTGCAAACAACAGGTGAAGAATACGCCTGTCAAGGGCATCCTGACGGGTCAGGGTAACAACTGCCCTGTCGGGAATATCTGCTTTTACGGTAAAGCTGTCACCCATCATTGTGTTTAAAATATGTGTGAACAGCTCCTTAAAGCAAAGGTGACCGTGCCTTGCGTAAGCTGTAAAAATATCCCAACCGATGTATGAAACATTGTCCTTCATTACCGCGCCGGGCAATGTAAGGGAAGGGTCATTCGGAGTGTGCATATGGGAGCAGAAGTGTTGGCGTGTTCTGTTAAAGTATGGGTTTTGCATACCCGCAGTAACAGTACAGTCAACAGCCTCTGTGTTAAAGGCATTGCACCGCATAACATACTCCGTGGTACCGTTTACCGTGGGGTAGCAGGGCACAAGGTATGTTGTATCGCAGATGCTCTTGCCTTTAAAAATTGCACCGGTATCAATAAAAAAGCTGTCATCCTTAACAACAGACTCACCGCTTGCAATAACCTTGCCGCCGTTTTGAATATATTCCTTGATTTTGCGGATGGTTTCATCCTTGCAGATTTTAATATCAGGTAGAATAATCAGCTTGTAGGATGAAAAATCTGCAGTCTCATCAATAAAATTATACAGACAGTTATTCTCCAATAAAAGGCGGTTTGCACCGATATCTGCCTTTTCGTTGCTGTTGCCTGTAAGGGACTCGGCACTCAGCACACCAATGTCAGCAATGTTTTTAGCCCCATCGAGCCAGGGCTCCTTTTCCTCTATCAGGGAATATGCCTTACCTATGAGGGAATATGTTGCCATATTCATTTCTCCCAGGGGGTGCAGCTGGTCACCGATGGAGCAACCTGCGCCGTTGGCAACGCTCAGCGAGGTTTCATAAATAAGTGCATTCGGGTGCTTGAATCCGCCGAATTCCCCCCAGCTGTGATGGAATTTGCCTGTCATACCCAAAAACTCGGTGTTTGCAAGTGTGCGCACATAAGCAGAGGAAAGGGGGAAATGGTCGTATCCCCAACCGCCTGTGGGCAGGCTTTCAAGCTCCAGGTGTGTGTTGGCGTTTATAAAGGTGTAATCACCCTTGGGAATGTGACCGCTGTTGTGGAATATGGTTGCTGTGGAGCTGTGCTTGCTAACCGCATTGTTTGTTGCCTGTAAGTATTTTTCAAGTGTTTTACGGGCAAATATGCTACGGTGGTTTTCGTTATTAATATCAAGACCCTGTGACTTCATATCCTCTGCACATTTTTCGCAAAAACAAACCTTTGGGGAAACAATGTCAAGGAAAATACCGCACGGGTTGTACCTGACCATAACCTCTTCAATCTGACGGCACAAAAAGTCAAGGTAATCTGTGTTGAAGCAGAGCAGATGAAAGTGGGCTTCCTCGTGATAGCACTGCTGCTCCTCAGGTACGGGAGAGCCCTTAAACCGCCATTCGGGGTGCTTATCATACTCCTTTTCGTCAAATCCTGCGGAAATATACACGGGTGCATTAACACCGATTTCACGGCAAGCCTCAAGCTGTGCACCCAGCAAATCAAAATCCAGCTCAGGGTGGATAATGTTAACATCCGTGGGGTGGTATGACCAGCCGTGGTGACACTTTGAAAAGACTGTTACAGAGTTTATGTGACCTGCTTTAAGGGCACTCTGAAACTGCTCTTTTGAAAAGCTTTTGCCTACGGGCAGAGCTCCGTTAGTGTGAAAATCAAGGTGAACCTGACGTTTTTTCAGCATAAGAACAACTCCTTATAAAAAGTTACTTTTCTTTAGGGTTTATTAAAGCAGGTAAAAAGCCTGCAAGCACACCCAGAAGCTCTGATGCAATGTCAAAAACATCAAAGGTGCCGGATGTAATGCCGAATAACTGAAACAACTCAAACAGCAGTCCCAGAGAAAATACGATTACAGGCGCGGCAAGAGGCTTGCTGACAAAGCATCCCAGCGCCAGGGTAAAGGAAACTGCCCACAGGAAATCTGCACCCCAGTTAAACAGCAGAGTGTTAAGGGGACTGTCAGGCAGTATAGGTGGCAGTGATATTATATTTTCAAAAATGGCATTTACATAGGTGCCTGTACGGGTGGAAAGGTAAATAAAAAGTCCGAGCACCATAAATACCAGGGAAAAAATAAGACAGAGAAGAATTCTTTTGATACTCATAAAACCAGCTTTTTTATAATATGTAATAAGGTGTATACATATTGTACAATGGCAGGAGGAAAAATGCAAACTGTATTTGTCCTGAAGCAATATTTTTAACATTCATTTCAAAGACCTTTTTCGGAAAAACTTGATTATGCGGAAATTAAGTGTTAAGATGTAAAAAGTAAGGAGCGATGTATATGAATTTTGCAAAAAATATTTTGTGTGCAGTACTTTCTTTGTTGCTTGTTGTTACGGTTATACCCGTAGTAGCTGCGGAATCACTTGCAGCAGGCAATGTAACATATTATATTGATGCCCTGGATGGAGATAACGGAAACTCGGGCACAAGTGAAGATGATGCCTGGAAGGATCTTGGCGGCTTTACAGGGGAACAGGTGCTGACAGCAGGTGTAAGTGTGCTTTTCAGATGTGGCGGAACATATGACGTCAATGTGGAGCTCAGGGATATTACAGGTACAAGGGAAGCCCCGTTTGTTATATCCTCCTACGGCGAGGGCGACAGACCCGTACTCACCACACAGGCAAAGGATGAAATACTCACTCTTATAGATTGTTCTTACATTACAATATCAAACCTTGAAATGGTTGCGCCAAACGGTGGCGGTATCTGGATAGATACACTCAACAGAACATCTGAGGGAATTACCATTGATAACGTGTATTTCCACGGTATGCCCAACGGCAAGGTTAATTCCAGGGACGATATGGCCAACGGTGCGGCACCTGCAAGGGCGGCTGTTATGGTAAAGGGTCTGCCTGCACGCTCCAGGTATGCGGTAAATGACCTTACAATTACAAACTGCGAGGTCTATGACTGTGCCAACGGATTTATGGTATGGGGCTCCTGGAACGATGAGCAGAATCCCTGGTGCGACGAAGCAGATGCAGACCCCATTTACAACACAGGTCTGCTTATTGAGGGTTGTTATTTTCATGAGATGGATGCTGAGGCAGTTATTGTGGGTATATGCGACGGCGCTTTGGTTACAAACTGCAGGGCAATAAACACCTGTCTTGGTGAGGGTGTGGATGAAAACGGAGAAATCCTCTATTTTACAGCGGCTATGTGGTTCTGGGGAAGTGAAAACAGCACCATTGAATATTGCGAAATTGCCGGCCAGAGGAATTTTGGTGACGGTATGACGGTTGACTTTGACTCCAACACCAACAATTGCACATACCAGTACATTTATTCACATGATAATATGCGCTTTATGTGCAACAATGCAAAGGAAAGTCCACAACGCAACAATACCGTAAGATACTGCCTGTCCGTAAACGATAACAAGGGCAGGAGCGCAATTGCATCGGGTCACGGTGAGGATGGCTTTAATTTTTACAATAACACCATAATAAACTGTGCAGATTTCCACATGCGTTACCTTACAAACAGCTATGTTGCCAACAACATAATCATTCCTAAGGTGGGCTACATAATTCTGTGGAACCTTTCAGAGGAGCTTTCCGCAGGTAACACATACACCAACAATTGCTACGGCCAAACAATCAATCCCCTTGTTGATATTGAATCTATGAATGTTATGCCGAATTTTGTGGGCGGTAAAAATGACCCTGCAGCATATCAGCTGGCAGAGGGCTCTGCCCTTATCGGTGCAGGCGTGAAAATTGATGACGGACTGACCACAGATTTCTTTGGCAATGAAATTACACAGGCAAATATCGGTTGCTATGGGGGTCCCGGTGAACAGGCAACAGATGATGCAGTAAATACTGAAGATGAGGATGCCTTAGAAAGAATTTTAAGACTGATGAAGTATGCCTTCAGTATTCTTATTCAGGAAATCCGTAAATTAGTTTACGATTTATAAAGCCTTGAAAAACAAGCCGCAACACCAATCAGGTGTTGCGGCTTTCCGTATATTTAAAAGTGAGCCCTTTTTATATGGACCAGAAGCTGTCTGTAAAACGTGTCGGTCGGTGGGGAAAAGCACGGAAGAAATCCTCCGCTTTGCTTTTCAGCTCTACACCGTCTATATAAACGGCAGTCTGGTGGGTGTGGCCTTCACCTGCAAGGAGCAGTCTTGCGGCGGCAGGAGCAGTAAGGGAAATATCATAATCCCCGTCAGCTCTGTGTGTTACAGTTGCTTTGCCGTTTTCATACTCAACATCAAATATACCCTTGTTCTGCTCCAGGGAATCAAGGCTCAATATGCGGAAGCGACCGTGCTTTTCAGGATACACGTTGTTCTCCAGGAGCTTTTTAAGATTATATATTCGCCCTGCATATCCGTTATCATATTCATAGTTAATGCCGTCAATTCTGTCAGCAAGGCAGGCAAAGGGCGAGCCCTGATACTGCTTTTTTACACGGAGAGTTTTAACAATTCCGTCGTAGTTGCGCAAAAATCCCACAATTCCCTTAAGCGCATCGGGTGTCAGAGCAAACAGCTCCTCTGCAACAAGCTGCTCGGGACGAGTAATCTTGAAGCGAACATAGCCGTCAGCCTCGCCCTCAGGGGTGCGGTGAATGTATGTGTAATCCGCCTCCTCAAGAGGAGTGTGGCAGAAGTGCTTTTTGTCCTCTCGCAGGGTCATAAGGTTTTCATTAAAAACACATTTATTGTGAAGTCGGCAAAGCTCCTCAAGCTGTTCACCTGTGTAAAGCTCAACATTATTATCACGGGGAATGTGCTGAAGGTTGCAGAAGGGCACGCTGATTGTAAAACAGCGGTTCAGATTTGCAAAGCCGAATTTCTCGTAATAGGAGATGGAGAAGGGTGAGAGAAAGCCTGCTACAATGTCATTTTCCTCGGCAATCCTGCCCACCTTATCAAAAATCGCTCTTACACCGCCAAGTCTGCGATATTCGGGCAGACTGCATATTCCGCTGAGAACAAGTGTGTTAATGAGATTTCCGCAATAGTTGCATTTGAAATCAAACAGCTCTATACCGGCAATAAGCTTACCCTCACAAAAAGCCCCCATAACGGGCATTTCAACCTCTTTGTCAACCTCTTTATCGAATTTCCAGATGAATGATGCAGATGATATCTTAAGATAATCCACAGCCTCTTCCGGTTTAATAAGTCTAACTTCCATAACTATTCTCCTGAATGTTTATTGGTGGTTTTATTATAACATCACCTGCAGAAAATTCAATATGCTGTTTTTTATAAGCAAGCTGTATAAGATAATTCAATTTATACTGTCGGCAGAGTAATTATGTTATTTACTTTTTATTACTCTTTGGTATAATAAAAGCAGGTGATTGATTTACCGAAAAATATTATTTTCACAGGAGCAAATAAATATGTCAAAACTGAGAATTGCACTTATCGGAAACGGCGGAATCTGCCGCGGAAGCCACATTGAAAACTATTATGAGGACGGCAGGGCAGAGGTTGTAGCCTTTTGCGATATTATTGAAGAGCGAGCAATTGCCCTCAGGGATAAGTACTATCCCAATGCAGCAGTATATACAGATTACAAGGAGCTTTTGAAGGATGAGAGCATTGATGCTGTTGATATCTGTACACCCAACTACCTTCACTCCATAATTGCGGTTGATGCCTTCAAGGCAGGCAAGCACGTGCTGTGCGAAAAGCCCGATGCTATTGATGTTACAGAGGCTCTTAAAATGAAAAATGCTGCCGAGGAAGCAGGCAAGGTGCTTATGGTTATCAGAGACAACCGCTTTGCTACAGCTTCACAGTATGCAAAAAAGTTTATTGAGGACGGCAAAATGGGCGAAATCTATTGCGGACGTTGCGGTTGGCAAAGACGCAGAGGTATCCCGGGTAAGGGCGGCTGGTTCACAACAAAGGCTCAGTCCGGCGGCGGTCCCCTTATTGACCTTGGCGTTCATATGATTGACCTTGCGGTGTGGCTTATGGGTAACCCCACCCCCGTTGCAGTAAGCGCAAATACATATACTAAATTTGCAGATACTGAAACAAGCGACTCCGAAAACTCTAAATTTGGTGATGCAATGGCAGAGGGCACATTTGATGTTGAAGACCTTGCAATGGGTATGATTCGCTTTGATAACGGTGCCGTTCTTCAGATAGAATTCAGCTGGGCTTCAAATATCAAGGAAGAAAACAGATTTGTGGAGCTTCGTGGTACAAAGGCAGGTCTCACATGGAAGGGTAACGATGTTGAATTCTTTACCGAGGATGATGGTCAGCTTCTTGATATTATCCCCAAGGGCAAAAATGATACAAACGGCCACAAGAAAAACATCAGCAACTTTATTGATGTTATCACTGAGGGCGCAGAGCCCGTTTTCAAGCCTTCACAGGGTGTGGATATGATAAAAATTCTCTGCGCAATCTATGAGTCAGCAGAAAAGGGCAAGGAAATTCAGCTGTAATACTGACAATTTTTTACCTGTTAAAACAAACCGCAACTCCTTGGTAATAAGGAATTGCGGTTTACTTTTTCATAGGAAAGTACTGCAGGAAATAAAATCACGGTGTAGCTGTGTATGTTCATTTGCCGAAGGCAATTTAGTTACGCAGTACTTCATTGTATAACACTTCATTTATGCGGAGCGTAACTTCATTTTTGAGTTCGCAAGGCGAATGAAGTTCAAAGAAATTTGAAATGAAGTTTGCTCACTAAAGCTCGTAAAATGAAGTTGTGTTCTGCGAACACAAAAGAAAAAAGACATCCGATCGGATGTCTTTTTTGGTGCGAGAGACGGGATGTGGGGAAGTGATAGGGAGAAGGGCAGAAAAAGCCCCCACTCGGATAGAGTGGGGAAGAAATTTGTGTATTTACACATTCCAGTTATGTCCGCAATCTTGACAAACACATTTAGTGATGGTTTTATTTTTTATTTTCTTCCTTTTGGGTTTGAATATTTTTATAATAAGAGCAGGTAATGTTAAAAACAACCATTTAATAGGAATCCACCAAAAACCTATACAAATCCACCAAAAAACACCATGGTGTTTATTTTTAAGTTCTTGTTCATTAACAACTTGTATAGTTGTGTTTGTGCTACCGCATTTTGGACAAGTATTTTGCATAATTTCATCTCCTGACATATTTTTGAAAGAAACAACATTCCTTATGTTATAAATTATAACATATATTTATAACACAAGTCAAGGCATACTATTGGTGAGGTGAAATTGCGTGAAAGAGAAACTCATCATAAATAAAAAACAATTAAAGGGTGAAGATGGTTATAAAACATTTTCCATTAGAATAAAAGATGAAACTGTTGACAAACTTGATTCTTTATCAAAAGAAACAAATCGTTCCAGAAATGAGTTAATAAATATTCTTCTCGATTACGCAATAGAGAATAGTGAGGTTAAGTAATTATATTTTCCAAAAAAGAGACAGCACATAAAACTGGATAAATAAAGTCATAAAAACCTATAAGGAGTTGTATTGATTACCTCAATACAACTCCTTACTTAATTTGATAAATGATTAGAAATCACTTGTTGTTTTAGTCCAAATTACATATTTTCTTTTTAATATACCCCACGAATATTTGAAAACCACTTTATCGCACACAGTCAAGTTACCGCCAACAGGAACGTACACGTTTTTGCGTATGCTTGATTTTGGTAGTACATCTATATAAATAATTTCATCATATGTATTTCTTTGAGCGATTTTTTTGTGACTATCTTTATCCAAGCAAGAAAAAGTTTGTATTAGGGTGTTTCCATTATATAATTCACAACTCATCTCTTCAAGAATAAGATTTTTGTTCTTTTTGTTAATAATAATTATTGTAAAATATAACCAAGAACCACCCAAAAATCCCCCTACGCCATCCGGCTTACGAATAGTATCAAATTTTGCATCAACATTTGATACTGTCAGCCGTTTTTTACCAATATTATTGAGTAGATGTGGGATAATGAGACCGATTATTGTTCCGACAACTGTGCCGAAAACACCAATTAACGCACAAAGTATGTTTTCTGATATGTTCATAAAAAATCTCCATGATTAGTTGTTTATATTGAGCTATTTTAACTTAGATATATGATACTATTAAAATTTTGGGTTTTCAACCTTTACTATTATTTTACAATAACTATTTTGAAGGTTTTTATAGTAAGGTAGTTATTTTCTTCAAAGGGTAAGTATAATAATATCCTTTTTAGTAGGAAAATATTGCTAAAAATAAAAGTCACGGCGTAGCTGTGTATGTAATCCGTCTTTAGACGGAATGTAATCGCAACTTTAATTGCGTATGTAATCATAATGAAATTATGAATGTAATCAATACGAAGGATTGCATACACTAAGGTGATGCCATACGCCTTCGGCAATTACATACACGCTAAAGCGTGATTACATACCAATACTTCGGATTGGATAAAAAAAGAGCCTCGCTATTGCGAAGCTCTTTTTTTGGTGCGAGAGACGGGACTTGATGGGCTCTGCCCATCATTCGCTGCGTTTCACTTGCGAACACCCGATTGTGTTCGCCTTCGGCGAGGGGGTTCAAGTCCCTACCTATTTTCTGACATAAAAATAACGAGTCCACACGGTTGTGTGAACTCGATGGGTTATCTACTCATATTCTCTTTCGTTGTATTTATGGAAGAAACAAGCATAGCACGTAAACTTTTGCATTTTGTTTCTAATGCGTTGTATCTATCCTCGTCTATATAACCAGTTCTTAAAAGCAGTTCTAACCAATAACCTGTTTCGTTTGCTTCTTTGAGAGCGATTTGAAGTTTTGAAATAAAATCAGCCTTACCGTGAGCATAGTGAGCTTCGCGGATATTTGCTCCTACAGAAGTACCGCTACGACCTATCTGGTTTGATATTACGGATTCACGTTGTGTTTTTAAATCTTTTACAAGCTCAATTATATCAACAGAAAAATCCATAGATAATTCGGAAAGCTTATCGTTTCTCATATTGTAACTCCAAAAATAAATTTTTAATGAAGCATTTGCTATGCAAATATGAAGCAAATTCGTTTCTCGAATTTATGAAGCCGTCGTAAAACTCCTACGAAGCGAAGCGCTTATGTGCGTAAACACGCTTCATAGCCGAAGGCTGCTTCATAACGATAGTTGCTTAAAGCATTTTAAAATGCGCTTCATTTGAAAAAAGCACCTAACGCATAGCGTTAAGTGCTTTTTTCATGGTGCGAGAGACGGGACTTGAACCCGTACGGGATTACCACACGCCCCTCAAACGTGCGCGTCTGCCGATTCCGCCACTCTCGCGAGTGCTTTAATAATATACCACCGAGTTTGAGTTTTGTCAACACTTTTTTTAAAATTTTTTGTAATATTTAAAAAGTATAAAAATGCTGTAATGATAAAGACGGATTTGACCGTGTCGGAGGTGTTTTTAAAAAACATAAAGCACCTGACAGGGGTAAACTCAAGTGTCAGGTGCTTTTAATTGCTTATGCTGCTTTTATACCCTTTACGCTACCATTACCTCGTACGGGAACTCGTTCTCGGTAAAGCCGAGAGTATATGCAACGCGGATGGGGATTTCATAGTTATTTATGGTTTCGCCGTTGCTTATTATTTTGTCGGAGCCATAAATGCGCAGCGGAACATCTGCATCAGAGTGAGAGCCGCGTGTGAATGAATATGTGCCGTCCTCGTTAAGGGTTATGCCGCCTGTTTCGTGGTCGGCAGTAACAATAACAAGTGTTTCCCCGTCCTGCTCGGCATATTCAAGAACATATTCAATTGTTTTGTCAAACTCCTCCATAGCCTCGGTCATATTGTCATCCAGGTTATTGTGGGAGTGCTTATCAATATGTGCACCCTCTATCATAAGGAAGAAGCCTTCCTCTGTATCGTCCAGAATATCAATAGCCTTGCGTGCCATTTGTTCAAGGTTGGGGGTGTTTGCATCGGATTGCTCAAGGGTCCACAAATCATTGCCGAAGCAGGCGAAGCTGCTGCTGCCCTCAGGCAGAGCCATCATCTGCTGGTAGGTTGTAACATGGGTATAGCCCTTAACCTTGGCGTCGTGTTCGGTTACAAGTCCGTTTGATGCACCCCATATAAGGTGAATACCGGAGTTTAACTGGTCCTCGGTAATTTCCTCTGTGTTTCCGCGGTCAGATTCGTGTGCGGAGAAGGATGCAGGAGTGGCACCTGATGTCAGGTCTGTGGTAATAACACCTGTCATCATACCTCTTTCAAGGCAGAGCTCCGTAATGTTTTTGGGGTATGAGAATACCGCCTCGGCATCGGAGAAATAAACACCTATGGCACCGTTGAAGGTACGCACGCCTGTTGAAAGGGCAGTACCGCCTGCGGCGCTGTCCGTAACTGCATTTGAGTGGGAGCGTGTCATAGATGCACCCATAGCAGGGAAGGTGTCAAGTGTAAGACGTATTCCCCTTTCCTGTTTTGCTTTTTCAAGGTGGTTAAAGCCCATACCGTCACCGATAAGGAAAATGACATTTTTTATATTTTCGTCATAGTAGCCTGCGGACTCTGAGGTTGAGGGGGGGACAATTGCCCCTGTCAATGAGCCGAAGGAGAGTATAAGGCTGAGTATTGCTGCTGTGAGCTCTTTCCATATCTGTGCAAACATTAAAAACATATTGAAGCCTCCTTATGGCTAACATTGTATCACACAAAAAATTGATATTCAATAGTATTTTGCCCGTAAAATCGGAGTGGGACCGGGGTTCGGCTGCAGTTTCATTCTGCTATATGTATATTATATACACGGGAAATCTGTGCAGGGTATGTTTCCTGCAGCATACCGTCATATTCCACAATGATTTTAACACCTGCTTTAAGACGGCTTCGGGTGTCTTCATCAATATTCTCCAGGGGAATGCTTATTTTGTCTGCACTGCGTATTTCGGCGGAGTTGGGAGAAGGCTCTGCCAGGATGGTGTTGGCTTCAACACGGAGCACCATTGCCTCAAATACAGGGTTATCCCCCGTGGAAACAATTATTGATGTGGGTCCGTCCGCACCGCCGATAATACCTATATCAACAGAGTTGAAATGATTTATGAGAATGATTGTAATTATAAGTGCAGCAGTTATAACGCTGAGGATTACCCAAAAATATACCTTTTTGGGGTTAAGTGATTTTTTGAGCTTCATAAAAACACCTCAATAATCTGCCCGTATTGCCCACCGCATTTTTGTTGACCTGGAACGGCTGTTTTTTACACATTCCTCAGGTGTGGGGCGTATAACATCACGGGCAACATCAGAATAAATACCCATATTTTTAAGTGCTTTGAAGGATTTTTTAACAAGCCTGTCCTCGCCTGAATGAAAGGTGAGCACCGCAACCCTGCCACCGGGTGCAAGTACATCCGGAAGCTTTTCCAAAAACTCATACAGCACTTCAAACTCGCTGTTAATGTCAATGCGTATTGCCTGGAAGGTCCGCTGACAGGATTTTTTGACTGCCTCCTTTTGCTCGCTTTTGGGCAAAAAGGACAGAGCCTCTGCAATGCAGTTTTTAAGGTCGGTGGTTGTCTGCACAGGGTTACCCGATGCTTTTCGGCGGACAATAGCCTTTGCAATGCGGTCTGCATAGGGCTCGTCTGCATTTTCACGGAGCATACCCTCTATTTCATCACGGGTCAGCTGCAAAAGACGTTGTGCGCCCGTAACGCCTGTGTGGGGGTTAAGGCGCAGGTCAAGGGGACCGTCAACCTTGTAGGAAAAGCCTCTTTCGGGATTATCAATCTGCATTGAGCTGACACCAAGGTCTGCAAGCACAAAATCAAGCTTTTTGCCTGTGTCGGCAACAACCTTGTCTATATCCTTAAAATTCTGCAGGCGTACTGTCAGGATATCATCACCGAAGCCTGCCTTTAACAGACGGGCTTTTGTTTTTTCTGACTCGATGGGGTCAATGTCCAGGGCATATATGTGCCCCTGTCCCTGAAGCTTTTGCAGCATTGCTTTGGTGTGACCGCCATAGCCGAGGGTGGCATCCAGACCGATCTGACCGGGCTTGATATCCAGAAAATCAAGTATTTCGTTGACCATTATGGAAATGTGCATACCTGCAGGTGTTGCCCCGCGTGAAATTATGTGGGCAACATCGTCGGCATATTTTTCCGGATTAAGCTCCTTGTATTTTTCAGAAAACTTACGGGGATGTGTGCCTGAATAGCGTTTGCGGCGTTTGTGCACAGTCTGGGTATTTTCTGCTTTGTTTTCTTCCGTGTTCATTTTATTTCTCCTTAGGATAAGCCTTGTAAAGGTGGACTATGTTCAGATCTTCTTCCATATCAAGTCCGTGGGAGCCGCTTTCGCCGTCAATTTCGTGGCATCCGTGGTCCATTGCAAAGCCCACAAGGGTGTTGTGACCTTTCCAATATTTTTTTATAAGTGTGGTAAACTCACCGAAAGCGTAGGAGTTACTGCGTAGCTCTGCCAGGGCATTAACACCCTCGGGACCCCATTTGTGCATAAGTGAGTCGTAATTGCCGTTGTAAACTGCAACAAAGTCATACTTATCCTGCATTATAACCTCATAAGCCTTGGCATTTACTTCCTCAATGGTGTCATAAATAAAGTAATCCATATTGCGCTCATTGAATATGTGCGCCATACTGCTGCCGCTTTCTGCAATTATTACCGGCTTTTTGCCTGCCCGTATAAGTGCATCAAATATGGCATCCTGGGTAAGAACAGGCTTTTCGTAACGTCTGATGCCGTGCACCATGGGCTGAACGCCTGTGTACATTGTGGCAAAACAAACGGGAGTAACAGATGGCATAACAGAGCAAAGGGGTACCTTAAGGTCGGTGTAGTCAATTGCCTCATCCATAAGGTGAGAGTATTTTTCATATACCCATTGGGCAATTGCATCGGGGTTGTACATAAAAATGCGGTCTGCCTTTTCGCCGCCAAAGGAGGAATCAACATATTCTGTAAGAATACCGTTGGGTGATTGCGCCTGTGACGGTGCATCAATGCCCATAGCATAAGCTAATGCAGAGCAGATTGTATCTAATGAATGAGGATTATAGTTCATGGTTTTTCTCCTTTTCCTCGGCTTGTGCTTTTGAGTATAGACAACCGCAATAGTTTTGTCTGTAAAGGTTATATTCTCTTGACAGTTGGCAGGACCGTTTGTAGCCGTCACCCTTTTTGAAATCGGATACAAGGTATTTTACACCGTACACTTCACTCAGACCGTAACCGATTTCGTTAAGTGCCTGTGCGTTTTTATAGGGACTGACGGACAGTGTTGTGGTAAAGTAGTCAAAACCGCCCTTTTGTGCGTATTCTGCTGTTTTTTCAAGCCGAAGTCGATAACAGTCCTTGCAACGTGCGCCCCCCTCGGGTAAATGCTCCTTACCCTTTGCAATGGTGAAAAATTCCTTATCGTCGTACGTGGGCGCAATAATTTTTATGTGCGGTAAATTCATTTCAACCAACAGTCGGTAAAGCTCCTCCAGACGGTAGTCAAACTCACTCTTAGGTGAAATGTTAGGATTGTAAAAGAAAATTGTAATTTCAAAGTGCTCTGCCAGAACCTCGAGTACCGCGCTGGAGCAGGGGGCACAGCAAGCGTGTAGAAGTAAAGAGGGCTTTTGTGGCAGGGCTTTTGTATATTCAATTTCCTTTTGCATTAAAAGCTGATAATTCTGTTTCATAATTAACCGTTATTTTCAATAAATTCAATCATGGCTGTACTTCTGTATTGTGGTCGGGTTTTTCGGGAGCTGTGTTTGAGTAGGTGTCCTTTTGGCTGCAGCCTGCTCTGCCGCCGCCTGCACAAGCGCAAGCACAGGCACAGGCACACGCACACCCTCCGCCGCCTCGGGGATAGCCGCGGGCAGCAGAATGAGCGTAAGGAGTTCTGTATGCACGAAGGTATTCCTTGCTTTTTGCACCATCTGTATGTATGGGGTGACCGTTGGCTGTAATAAAGCCCTTGCCCCTGTTGTATGAAACAATGCTGTCAAAAAAGAAAACCTCAAACGCCAGCAGGATAAAGGATACAAGCCCTGCAAGAACACCTACTGCCACTTTTTCATCCTTCAGCTCATTTATTGCATATTGGGGATCAAAGGGTACATAATCTACAGTTTTGCAATTCTTGAACCCCTCAGGGGAGTAGAACACATTAAGCTTAACATATTCGCCACAGTCAAGACTGCCTGTTTTGGTGTAATAGCCGTTGATTAAATCACCGTCGCACACACTCTTTTTTTCATCAGAGGCTTTCCAGCGGAAGGTGTATTTTTCAACGGGAATTTCATTAAACCAGCACGGAACAAATTCATAAAAATAACCATCCGTGTCCCGACAAAGCATACTTGCCTGATTAACCGTGAACGAAAAATTTACAGTTTCGCCGTTGGAGTAGGCATCTGTCAGTTCAAGGTAGACGGCATAATAGTTTTCCTCATAAGTAGGGGCGAAGTATTTTACTGTTGATGAGACGGAGGAGTCAATAATTTTAAAGTCAGGGTTTGCAACACCTATTTCCACCCAGGTCAGAGGCTGTGGGGCAACCGCCTGCCACTCAAGGTCATAGCGGATGTTAAGTGTACCGTCGTCTGCAGGCTCAACCGTAACATTGTAGCTTTTAATTATATCCTTCGGCTCTGGGGAGTATGTGACAGCATAGAGTATTGAAGCTGCCTGAATTAAAATGCAGGCAATAAGAATAACGGCGTTGAATACAGGGAACTTACGTTTTTTCCCCGCAAGCCGTGATTTCTGATTTTCGCTGTTTTTCATTGACTCAGTGCGCCTCCTTTCCGTTTCTGAAGGGGCAGTTAAGAGCAGACTCCTCTGACATCGAGCGTAGCTCAATACAGGTCTTGTGATTCCATATTTCCTTGAAATCTGCAGTGAGGATATTGCCTAAATCTGTTCCGTCAAGCCAGCTTTGGCAGGGAATAACAGTTCCGTCGGGAGCTATTGCCATATTGCTGAGGGCTGCTCCGCACATAGGAACGTTCATATTAAGGCTTTCCAATTTTTCCTTGGCAATAAGACCGGGAGAGGTAAAATCAATCTCCATAGAGTTGTTATTACAAAACTCCTTTGCCGATTTTACTGCTTCAAAAAGCTGGTCTTCCGAAAGGTCGTAGTCCTGATGGTTAAGCTCTGCATAGCCCTTGCAGATAAGACCGCTGCAGGTTACAAACCTTACACCCAGGGAGCTTACAAACTCTGTGGTTTTAAGATAGTCAATATTCTTTTTGCATATAGGTGTGTTAACGCTTATATCAAGACCTGCCCTGACGGCATTTTTAATACCCTCAACAGTATCCTTGAAATGTGATCCTCCCACAAGTTCGTTGTGTGTGGCTTCATCGTGGGAGTAGAGGGTAACCTGAACGCTGTCAAGACCTGCCTTTTTCAGCTTGTGGCAAAGCTCCTGCGTAAGGTTGATGCCGTTTGTGTTAAGTCGTGTAACAAAACGCTTTGCGTGTTCAACAAGCTGTGGTAAATCCTCTCTCAGGGTAGGCTCACCGCCTGTAAAGGTAACCATAGGTACTCCGGATTTGCAGAGCTTGTCGATAATCTCCTTCCATTGAGCCGTCGAAAGCTCCTTTACATTGCTTTTGTGTTGACCTGCCGCATAACAGAATCTGCATTTCTGATTACATTGCCAAAGACCTTTTTCGTCGGTCATGGCACTTACCATAAGGTCAAATCTGTGGGGGGCAACCATATTTTTCGCATATTTGCGTAAGGACAGCTTTTCAATTTCTGCCGAGGGTGTATAGCCCTGTGCAATATCAAAAAGCACATCTAAAATATAGCAAAGGTCATTTTCAAGCTCCTCTTTGGCTATAAAGGGATAAATGCGCTTTGTGCTTTTAATGGTTTTTTCAAAAATCAGCTTTTCATCACCTTCGGTTATGGGCTTGCCGTCAAATTTGTTGACCTGCTCCATAAAAACGGAAAGCAATGTAGCCCAGGAGTAGCCGATGGGCAAAATGTAATATCCGTTAAGAATAGCTATGTATGTTTTGTCGCCAAAAAATCTGAATTTGGGCGGTATAAGGTGAATACGGACAACACCGGGTCCGTCAGGATTAAATGTACAGTGGTTTATGCCGCTTTTGTGCTGTCTGTACTGCGCCAGAACATTGTTTAAGCCCATAGTTTAATCACACCTTTTTATTTATAAATTCCATAAGCCTGAGCCAGTCTGTGCGGCTGAAGAAGTGTGTGCCTGCTCTTAAGTGATATGCAAGGTCACCGTCAAGAAAGGCTTCGCCAACCTCTGCGAATCTGTCGGGGCATTGAAGTCCGCTTCCGAAGGCAGGTGATGCACCAAGACAAGCCAGCTGCTGACTTGCAGGGTCTGCCCACCAATCATCGGCGGCACTGCCTACCATTACAAATCGCGGGGCAATTGATGCTATAAGATAATGCTGGTCAAAGGGCATCTCATTCTCGTTGTTGCAGTATTTTTTGTAATTTTCGCAGAACCAGAAGGGGAATCTGTCCCAAATCTGTTCGACGGTTTCTCCCTTTGTGCCGCGTGCAAGAGCGTCTCCTGCACAGCCAGCATTGTTTGAGTATGCAAATTTAAAGCGTTCATCGGTTGCGGCGGCAAAAAGTGCAGTTTTGCCCAGTCGGGAGTGACCGCACACTATACTGCGGTTAAGGTCAAGGGTGTCACCAAGAGTCAGACAATAATCCATAACCCGTTGTGCTGACCACGCCCACATAGCAATTTTGCCGGGGTCATCATATTTACGGTTGCCGTCGGGGTAAAGCACACCGGCAAGACCGTTTGTAAAATCACCGTCATCAGTTGTAACATCCTGATAATAAATGGTGAATACTGCAAAGCCGTTGTCAATAAGCTCCTCTGTTGGCTGATATCTGTCAGGAATGTCAGGTCTGAAGTTTATGTGGATGAAAAAAGGATGGCTTTTACCCTCCCGCGGAATAACTGCATAAAAGGGGAAGGAGAACTCCCTGCCACACAAGGTACCGCTTGCCGTGATTTTGTTAAAGGTTGCTTTGTTTGCGAGAAAACGGGGCAGAACCTCCTCCGGCTCTGAAAAGCTCAGACCTTCGGGCAAGGGGATTTTTTTGCCGTAGATTTCCGACTGCAGAATGTCCAGCATTTCCTCTGTGGATTTTAAGGGGGGAATATTTCTTTTTTCAAGCTCTTGTTTTAACATAAAATCATTCTCCGAAATTTAATATTATTTTTTCATTTTTGCTGAGGTCGGCGGTGAAAATGCCGTTATTGAGCGTAAATGATTTTTGAGAAGTCATATTTTTGGTGTGAATATTTTCTTTAATTGACAGGGTGCTGTCGTTTTCTGCAGTAACTGTTGCTTTTTTCAGTATGCCGTCACACCATTCAAGGTCAAATGTGAAGTTGCCGCGAGCCTTCAGACCCTTTACAGAGCCTGTATGCCAATCGGATGGCAGACAGGGGAGCAGTTCAACAATACGGTTGTCGGGTGTGCCGAGGTGGCTTTGTAAAAGCATTTCCGTAATACCTGCCACACCGCCGAAATTACCGTCAATCTGGAACGGGGGATGAATGTCAAACAGGTTATATGCGGTACACTCCGTCAGGAGATATTTCAGGTGGTGAAGTGCACTTGCACCATCCTTAAGACGGGCATAAAAGCAGATTGTCCACGCTCTTGACCAGCCTGTTGAACCGCCGCCGTTTTCGATGCGTCTTGCAATTGTCTTCTTTGCTGCCTCGTAAATTGCAGGGTCAGTTTCGTTAATGCTGTCATCGGGGTAAAGACCGAAAAGCTGAGAAATGTGTCTGTGACCCGGTTCGGTTTCCTCGTAGTCCTTAATCCATTCACAGATTGTACCGTAACGCTCGCTTATTCTCATAGGAGGCAGTTTTTCCAGCGTGCTTTTAAGCTCTGTCGCAAAGGAGCTGTCCGCACCAAGCTTTTCGCAAGCGCTGATTGTACGTGTGAAGAGAGCGTTAATAATCTGGAAATCAATGGTGGCACCTTCGGTCATCATGCTTTCCTGCTTGTTGCCCTCGCCGTCAATATAATAAAACTCATTTTCAGGTGAATTTGAGGGTGAAGTAACTAATTTGCCCTCAGCATTTTCAACAAGATAATCCTGAACAAAAAGGCAGGAGCCCTTTAAAATCGGGTAGATTTCCTTAAGATATTTTTCGTCCTTTGTGTATTCGTAATGCTCCCACAGATTAAGGCAAAGCCAGGGACCTGCCATAGGGAAGAAGCCGCAATGAACGCTGTCGTGCACACCTGTTCTGCCGAAGGCATCTGTGGTGTGGTTAATAACCCAACCGCGGGTGTTAAAAACATTCTCCGCTGTGTTTTTGCCGAAATCACTGACCATTTTTATAAAATGAACAAAGGGTGCAAAGGCTTTTGAAAGGTTTGCAGATTCTGCAGGCCAGTAGTTCATCTGGAGATTTATGTTTGTGTGGAAGTCACTGCCCCACGGGGGATTGAAATCGTGGCACCATATACCCTGCAGGTTTGCGGGTAAGGTTGCATTTTTGCCTGAGCTTTCAATAAGCAGGTATCTGCCGAAGTTGTAGTAAAGGGTGTAAAGGTCGGGGTCAAATTCACCGTCACCAAGGTCATCAAGACGCTCGTCTGTGGAAATGTGACTAAGGTCAGGACCTTCTAACTCAAAGGAAACTGTGTCAAACCACTTCTTGTGGGTTTTGATGTGGTTTTCTTTAATTTCATCGTAAGATTTTGAAAGCA
>JAZULH010000012.1:0-18922 GCA_045602985.1 Acutalibacteraceae bacterium
TCTACAGGTGCAGGCGTTCTTTCTAAGATTGCTTACGGTATCGGTACAGATAACGGTATCAGCCTTGGTCTTATCGGTAACTTCCTTGACCTTGGTTCTCTCGGCGATGACCTCGCAAACATTCCGGGTCTTGTTCTCGAACTTGTTTACGATATGCTCGTTCACGGTTCATATGCAGATGGTTATGCTGATGACAGCTATCCCAGCATTGAGGATCTTGATGCTGCAAACTCAGCTCTTCCCGCTGAGATGGACACATTCGACGAGATTATCAACAATGCTCTCCTCAACCTCCTCATCAATCCTCAGGAATATGATTGGGTAGGCGAAGGCGACGCAGCAACAAAGGTTTGGGATATGGGTTCTGTAATCCTTCCCGGTGTTAGAGATTGGGCTGCTACTTACGGCAGAGAAGCTGCTATCGGCTACATCAGCCCCCTGACAAACTCTTTGTTCCAGATTCTTGACATCCTTGCACAGTTTGCAATTGATGACATTGGTATCAATGCTCTTAACAACAACCTCAAGAAAGCTCTTATGCTTGCAGTTGAGGCTGACCTTAACGAGATTGACGTAAAGAGTCTTCCCGCAGCGGTTGCAACTGCTTTTGAAACAACAAAGGCAGAGGCAGACAAGAGCTATGTAACATACATTGCATACGACAAGCTTGCAAAGGACGGTAACACATGGTACTACACAACCCTTGAGACAGAGGTTCAGGAAGATCCTGCAACAGGTAAGCCTGCAATTGACGAAGAGGGTAACGAAATCACAGAAAGAGTACGTAAGTACTTCAAGGTTAATATGGCTGCAGCTAACGAGTTTGCAACTCTTATTAACTGGGATTGGGAATTCGTAGGCAGCGATGTTACACCTACTGAAGATCAGACACAGCTCCTTTACTCAAACATCGTTGGTGACGACGGCGCTATCGCTTCAGGCATCAATGACCTTCTCGGTCTTGTTTACGAAACAGCTCTTACAGATGCTACAAAGGCTGAGTTCGAAGAGATAACAGGCGCAGGCTGGCTTGAGGGTAACGATAACATCAACGACAACGTTGTTCGTGTTACAAAGTACATCCTTGCTAACTTCGGTGACAAGGTATTCGGCTCAGATTCAGCTTATGCAGACTACACTTATGAGGATCTTGAGGCACTTTCAATTGTTGATATGGTTGCTCTCATCGGTCCCGAGTTCTTTGAGGATGCAATGCCCCAGATTATTCTTCCTAAGAATGCTGACGGCACATATGCTTTCCACGAAGGCGTTCAGATTTGGGAGTTTGCAGCAATAGTTCTTCGTGAGCTTATTACAGGTATTGCTCCCAACGTTAACTACGACTCAGTTATCTTTGAAAACGGTGACGTTACATCTGCAAGCGACAGACTTTTTGCAGAGCACGATGCTGACGAGTGGTTCAACATTATTCTTAACATGGGTACTGACCTTGGTATTGAGTACCTTGTTAACATCACAAACTTCAGAGATTTTGTAGCAGAAAAAGAAGCTTCATTGAATCTTGATACTTATATCTCAACAGGCGGCACAGATGCAGCACACTGGACAAAGACACTTAACCATGCAATCCTCTGGGCTGTAGACTATGTTGGTAGCGTTGGCTCATCATCTGTTCTTGATAAGCTTGACTACAACACAGTTTCAAGTTATTCAGACCCCTTCGATAAGCTTAGCTACATCCTTAATACTCTTCTTCCCCTTGGTTTCATCAATGGTTATACATCAGCTGATTATGACCTTGACTTAGCTCTTGTAGTTGATGGTATTAAGACTCTTCTTACAGACTTTGACCTTACTGTTATTCTTGCTCTCTTTGGTAGAAATACCGACAGCACCAAGAACATTCTTAATGAGCCATTGGTTCCTGCAGTTCTTGACCTTGCAAACGGTATTCTTACCCTTGTATTCCGCAAGCAGATTCTCCAGGAGACATCTTCCGGCAGCATTGATACAGTACTTTCAAAGGCTAACCTTCAGACAACTGTTTACAACATCCTTAACGGTCTTTACACAAGCAAGGATGCTATCCTTCTTAATGCTCTTCCTGTTGTTGGTAAGCTCATTAAGGGTTGGGGTACAGAGCAGAGCTTCAACGAGCCCCAGATTTCTCTTTCAAGAACTATTGACCTTACAAACGGTGCAACAGCAGCTGCTGTTGAGGTTCAGGTTCGTAACGCATCTGACGGTGTTTGGAGACACTACAGAGATGCTGCAGGTAACGAGAATACAGATAACCAGTACCAGATTAAGCTTACAGCTGTTAAGGCTTATGATGAGATGGCTGAGGGCGACACAACATCTGCATACGTTACACCTACACTTGTAACAACAAACAACATTGACTACGGTCAGTACGGTACATTTACTTACACAGCAGCAGGTGTTCCCACAACAGGTGCTCTTGTTCGTTTCGACGTTAGCTACAAGGTTATCGACGAAGACGGTAACGAAATGGCTGATGGTAAGGTATTTACAGCTAAGTCTTATGCATGGCTTAACTACAATCCTTCAGACGAAGGTACAACAATTGCTAACAACTCAAAACTCCTCTTCACAGAGATTTATACTCCCCAGTATGTTGCTCTCAGCACTGCTATGGAAGAAATCCCTGAGATGGAATGTTCATACTTTGGTCGTGAATATCAGCTCTTTACAAGTAACCAGACCGGTAAGATTACAAACAACAGCGGTACTGTTGACGGTCTTACATTCGCATCATTATCACAGGTGTTCGCTAACAGCAGCGGCGGTCGTTACCTCAGGGGCATTAAGAACTTCAAGACCTATACTCACACATATGTAAATGAAGATGGTGAAGATACATCTGACACATATGCAGTTACAGGTTCAATTAATGAGGCAGCATGGATCGAAGCTAATAAGACATCAGGTTCTGAATCAAGATTCTCTATCTCATTGACAGATAAGGATGCTACAGAAACCTACGATTTCGTTATCAAATACTACGATGATATTTACTATCAGAAGCTTACATCTCTCGCAGCAAACGAAATGGATGCTATGAGACTTGCATCTGACTACAACCTTGAAGGTACAGCTTATGCTGATAAGATCCTCACATCTGTTAACTCAGAGGATGAAAATGGCGAAATCGTTTACCGTGAGTCTAACTCCAGCACTCTTGCTTGGGTTGACGCTGACGAAAACGAATATGCGGCATCAAGCGTTACAGATATCGTTGAAGAGACAGATGCAGACGGTAACGTAATTGCAGCAACAGGTATTGTTACAGTTAACGGCGAAAAGATCGGCGTTAAGAAGGTTACCAAGATTGACTGCGCAACTGCTATCGGTGCTTATGTAAGCGCATTCGTTCCCGGTATCCGTGGTGGTATGCAGGCATTCAATGCTAACACTGTATACAACTTCCAGGAACTTTACGAGGCATTCTATGTTGCATCAAACGACGTTGGATACTGTAAGAAGTCAACCGAACAGGTTATTGCAGAAGGCAACGGTGACAACATCGACGGTGCTCTCACAGCTCTCGCAGCTAACCTTGAAAACGTTGAAAAGACTTACACTTATAACTATGACTTCACAGATTATAAGATGTACAGACTTAACCGTTTGAACGATGTTCGTGATGACATCCATTCACTCCTTCAGCTCCAGGATGACGCTTCACCCGCAACTGTAGACGAAATCGACGAGTATTTCGACTACAACTGGATGGAAGAAAATGACTTCCGTGCACTTGTTAAGGGCGATGCTAATGAAAAATACCTCGTTGCTCTTCTTGAGAAATTCGATGAGGAAGAAATTAAAGCTAAGGCTGAATGGCTCGCAAACGTAAAACTTGATTATCAGACAAAGACTCTTCTTGAAGTTGAAATGCTTGAGAACCTTCTTAATCGTACATCTTCAAGACTTCTTAAGAGAAACTACGGTGTAATTGATACTCAGCTTGTTGACGAAATTGCATCTGCTAACAACATGATTGGTACAGACGCATCTAAGTACACAGAAAAGAGCTGGGCAAGATACCAGGATGCTCTTGAGTATGCTAACAATGTTGTAAATGCAAACGGTGAGGTTAAGTCACAGAAGAATATCTTCTCAGCTAAGTACAACCTCCTTGTTGCACGTAAGAACCTTGTTCCTGTTGACATGGAAGCTGACTACACTGAGCTTGAAGCACTTATTGCACAGGCACAGATGGTTATGAGCAACACAGGTCTCTACAACAACACAAATAAGGAAATCGGTCAGGTTCTTGCTGAACTTGGTTACAATGAAATTGACGAATTCCAGCTCTTCCCCGGCTCTGCACTTCTTGTTTATGCGGAAGGCTACAGCGTTGACGACCAGGATAAGGTTGATAATGCAGCAGCAGCTCTTAAGGAAGCTCTTGCAAGACTCGAGTTCATCGGCACAACTGTTACAGGTAACGGTGTAACTGTTTCTGAAAGCACTCTTGTTGAGGCTGACGAGGAAGCAGGTATTGAAGCTGTTACTGCTACTACTGCTGTTATCGGCGAAAAGCTTGACGCAGATGCTGTTAAGGCACTCTTCACAGTTACTGCTGACAATGCAGATGTTGGTGTAGATAACATCACAGTTTCTAACGACCTTTACTACACAGTTGATACAGACCTTGAAGGCTTTGCAGGTACTGATGCAGTTGTTACATTCTACACAATCCAGAGCGGCGTTAAGATTCCTGTTGCTACAGTAAGAGTTATCGTTAACGGCGATATCAACGGTGACGGTGTAGTTGACGCACTTGACGGTGCTTATGCAGCTCTTGTTGAGGCTGAAAAGACTGAACTTCAGGGTTGCTACCTCCTTGCAGGTGACCTTTCAGGCAACGACCGTGAAATTACTTCTGACGACTACGGAGCAATTGTTAACTTGGTTGTTGACTAATCAAATACTTTAATCATACTACGGTAGATTAAATAAAAATCCTTTAAGCTGATTGTTTCTTGAATAACACTCACCCGTCGGGGCAACCCGACGGGTGGGGAGAGAAAAAGAGTATACTATTATATATAGTGCAATCCGGCTTAAATGGTACGGTGTAAACCGTTATTTGGAAGAAAATGAAAAAATAAACCTCAAGGAGGCAAACAAATGTCTAAAAAAATTCTTAGCATTGTGCTTGCTCTCACTCTTGCACTTTCCTGTTTCGCAGTTAGCGCTTTCGCTATCGGTGAAATCGGTTACGAAGAAGAAGACAGCACATATACACAGGCTTGGTCTCTTAGTGAGGCCGCACAGGATACTGATGGCAGATGGTATGTAGACGTATCTCTTGCTGCTAACTATGCAGTAGGTGCCATGCAGTTCGCTCTTGATATTTCAAATGCAAATATCACAATTGATGAAGTAGTTAAGGGTAGTGCTATTACTACTGATTACGGCGCAGACGTTGCATTCGACATAACAGGTGATTCAAACATTGTTGCTATCATCCCTAATCCTGTTGATGATGCAGCTACAGGTCTTGCACTTACAGCAGGTGGTGTTATTTGTAGAGTTTACTTTACAGTTCCCGCAGATGCAAGTGGCACAGTACAGATTGCTGACAATGCAAAGTCTAAAACAAACCCCGGTGGTACTCTCTTTGCTGCACGTATGAGTGACAATGTTCTTTCATCAGGCACATCATACGTTGGCCAGGCAACAGAAATTACAACTGAGGCAAGAAACATCGGTGCAGTTGCTGCACCCAAGTACACTGTAAGCTTTGATGCAAACGGTGGTGAAGGTACAATCGCTGATGTAGTTATGGAAGCAGGCGAATACACTCTTCCTGAGTGCTCATTCACAGCACCTGCAGGTACAGAGTTCGATGCTTGGGAAGTTAACGGTTCAACATATGATCCCGGCACTTCAATCAACGTTGATGCAGACACAACTGTAAAAGCTATTTGGAAACAGCTTCCTGCAGACCTTGTTCTTACAGCAACAGGCGCTACAAATAATGTTGTGATTGATACTGTTCATAAATTCAACAGCGCTTATGCAGGTGTTGTTTATGGTATTTCCGCAACAACTTATAAGACAAAGGCTAACATCACTAACAATGTAACAGCATCTAATGGTGGTTCTATTGTAGTTAAGTCTTCAACCGGTCAGACAACAGCATCCGGTAACTTCGGTACAGGATCTACTATCGAAGTTTTTAATGCTGATGGTACATCAACAGGTAAGATTTACGTGTTTGTTGTATTCGGTGACGTTGACGGTAACGGTCTTATCAATGGTAACGATATCGGTACTGCTGCAAGTTTCATTACAGACGCTACTTTAGCTCCCAATAACTCTGTTAAGAGAATGGCAGCTAACTGCCAGATCGTTACAGCTGCAGCAATGATGCATACTATTAACGCTAACGATATCAAGGCTATTGCAGGTAACCTTTCAGGTACAAAGCTTGACCAGGTTGCTCTTGCAGCAAAGATGGCATCTCTTACAACTACTCATTACAAATAATTAATTTAATAATCCTAATATAGGAGGAAAATATTCCAATGAAAATTTCTAAAAAAATTCTTGGTGTAGCACTTGCTCTCATCATGATTTTCAATGTTTTCGCTATTGGAACATTTGCTGCTTTCCCTGATGATACAGCAGTACAGCTCAACATCTCTACAGACAAAGCAGTATATGCTCCCGGCGATGAAGTCGTTCTTACTTTCAATGTTAAAGTAATTGAAGAACTTGGTGAGGTTTTGCAGGGTGGTCAGTACGAAATTGCATATAACTCTGCAATTCTCGAGCCTTATTCAACATCAACTGTTCTTACAGACCATGGCTATACCGAAAAAATCGGTGGTACATCAGGTTATTCACTCGTTCAGTTCGATGCAGCTTGTGAAGGTAACGGTTCTTGGCTTGATGATGGTATTGCAACTGCTTATGGTGTAGATACTCGTATCAACTATACAATCGTTGATGACCCTGCTAACACATGTTCTGCAAATGCGGTTAATGGCGTTGACGTTTTCTCTGTTAAGATGAAAGTTAAGGCTGATGCTCCTGACGGAACATACACAATCTCTTACAACCCCGGTGGTTATGAGGGATACAACGCATACGTTAACGACAACATTGGTCTTGGCGGTCTTTACGGTCAGGTAGGTGAAGACCTCGGGCTTTCAACAGAAAAAGTTTACGAGTTCGGCACAACAACATTCAAAGTTTCTTCAACTGAGGTTACTCACGTTGGTGAGCAGGCTAAGTGGAAGGGCGGCAACGCTAACAACACAGCTGAGAACTTCCTCTTCGGCTTTGTTGGCCAGGTAACAGGTCTTACACCTGAAACAACAGAGCAGGATGGTCACCAGGTTGTTACTAACATCCAGAGCATCGTTGCTACTGCAGCTTACGACGGCACAACATTAACTTCAGAAGTTGTTACAATGTGGGCTGTTGACGGCGGTTATCAGTTCCGTGCAGTATTTGCTGGCTTCGACCCCGCTGATACTAAGGACATTTCCGTAACATTTGTTATCACAATGAGCGATGGCACTACAACATATGCAACTAAGGAAGCATCTGTAGATACAGCTAATGCTATCTACACAGCAGCTGTTGGCAGAGGTATGCCTGCTCTTGCAGCTTAATCTTAATGATTTCGAAAGCTTATGAAAAAGCGGATTTTACTGTAATTGAATTTGAGGTTGAAGATGTTCTTACAGCTTCAGCAGTCGTTCACACCACTACTTTACCGGCTACAACATCTGCCGGTGGCGGTGTTACAATGGGTAAACCCGGTGAGGGTGGCATCGAGTTTAATTACTCCGACTTTTTTCAGCAATAATTAAATTACTATTTAATATATTGAAAGGAGTATTTTTTTACAATGAAAAAATACACAGCACCTGAGCTCGAAATCATGGAGTTCGAGCTCGAGGATGTACTCACACTTACAGTTGGTAGCGGGGATGCAGCTGACGGCGGCGGATGGTATTAATCCCCCCCGTGGCGCAAGCCGCAACTAACAGGTGAGGAAACCTCATTTAGTTAAACATTATTACCAACCCGGGGCAACCCGGGTTGTGTAGTTTAATAATTAGGAATCAGGAATTAGAAATTAGGATTTATAATTTTTAATTCGTGAGTCTTAAAAAATAAAGCGAAGCCTTACCTCCCTTGGGAAAGGGAGATAAGAATTTACTAAAAAGAGCATTTTCAAAGGAGCACTAAATGAGACTTATTGCAGCAGATTTAGTAATTGATATCGATATTAAGGGTGAGCTGTTGAAGCAACGCGCCCAACAATATGTTTATGAGGGTGAGCGTGAGCCCGATATAACATTTGATGAGGTTTCTCAGCAGTATTATATAGACAAGCAGGTATTACATCCGAACCTGACTCTGGATGAGTCCGAATACTATTTCAGCGGTTCATATTTTTATGAGCAGTTAACTAAATTTGACGGTATTATGCTCCACGCATCCTGTGTTGAATATCAGGGTAAGGCGTACTTGTTTTCGGCAAATCCGGGTACAGGCAAATCCACCCACACACATTTGTGGATGAAGTACCTGCCGGGTGCCAGAATTATCAATGATGACAAGCCTGCCATACGTTACTACAACGGTCAGTTTTATGCCTTTGGCACACCGTGGAGCGGTAAAACAGACGAAAGCCTGAATATTGGCGCACCTATTGGCGGTATATGCTTTATAAGCCGAGGTGAAAACAGCATAAAAAGGATCACCGGTGCAGCGGCAATTGGTTTGTTTATGGAGCAAACTGCACGCACAAGGGATAGAGCAGTTATGGACAGGGTTATGTCCGTGCTTAACAGGGTGCTTACCGAGGTTCCTGTTTATAAGCTCTCCTGCGATATGAGTGAGGAGGCTGTTATGACCTCCTTCAACGGTATGAATAACGGCTGATCCGAAAAACGCTGATGCGCGCGGATAAGCTAAGGACCTTGTTTTTGCTGATTTATAAGGAAAAATATGCATCCTTTTACCAATGCGTAGTTGAATAAGAATAATTCGTTATTGACCTTGCATTAATGCAAGATATATAATAAGAAAAGAAATAATATACTAAGGTGATATTATGAAAAGAAAAAATCATAAAAAGAAATCAAATGTCCTGGTTGCTCTTTTATGTTTTATCCTGGCAGGCATTATTGTTTTGTTTGCCGGCGGTTTTGCATACTGGCGTTCACTGACTCAGACACCTCCCGAGGTTGAGGATACTATGACGTATGACTTTGACGAGGATGAAAGTGTGGCAGACTCACTCAAAAGTGACCCTGTCTTTGAGCAAATGTACGAGGGTAATGCTACTGAATTGCAGTCAAGGATTAAGGACTGGGCAAAAAACGGCGGTGACATTATGTACGATGAGGATGTTATCAATGTTTTGTGCATCGGTGTTGATACCCGTAACAAGGGTACAATCTCAGGTCTTACCGACTCAATGATTATTGTTTCAATTAACCGCGAGTTGGGCACAATATCATTCTCTTCAATTATGCGTGACTGCTATGCTTACCTTGAATCACCTGAGGGAATAGGCAGCTTTAATAAAATTAATGCCGCATTCCCATTCTATGGTGTTAAAAATCTGATTTCTACAATAGAGTCTCACTTTAAAATCCGTATTGACGGCTATGCTATGATTAACTTTGCTTTCTTTAAGGCGGTTATTGACAAGCTGGGCGGTGTTACAGTTCCTGTTAAGGAGTACGAGGCTAACTACATTAACAAAGCCTATGGCTTCGAGGTTTCCCCCGGCGATGCCGTTACACTCAACGGTGACGAGGCTCTCGGCTTCTGCCGCAGCCGTAAGTGTGATGCTGACGGTGACGTTAGCCGTACACGCCGTCAACGCCAGGTTCTGACAGCTGTGCTTAAGCAGGCTGCTAAGGTGCAGGCATCGGAGGTTCCCGAATATATTGAAACCTTTATGCCCTATCTTGAGACAAGCTACTCCGAGGCAGAGGTACTGTCACTTGCAACTAAGGCTGTTGTTGGCGGTTGGGCTAATTTCAGCGTGCAGGAAATGGTTGTGCCTGACGAAGCATCACGTACTCCTCACAGCGGTGAGGTTTGGTACTGGGAGGTTGATTACCCCCTTGCCGCAAAAACCATGCAGGAATTTATTTACGGCAAAACAAACATTACTCTGTCTGATGACAGATAAAACTCCCTGAGGAAGCGTAAATCAAAAATTATAATACACAACAAAAAACACACCGCAGGCTTTAAGCCCTGCGGTGTGTTTATGTTTAAGTAAAGCTATTTAAATTAAAACTCAGGAATCTCGATTTCGATTTCTCTGCCGAGATCAGATGAGCGTGAAATACCGTCAATAATTGCCTGGTTATAAATAATCTGGCTTGAAGGAACAGGTGAGGGAAGACCAAACTCAATTGCATCAATAAATGAGCGGATTTTCTTGTCGAAGTTGTCGCCGTCATTTTGGCACTCGGGGATAACAGTTTCAACACACTCGCCTGCAATGTTGTGGTAAATTGTCATAGGACCGCCGATTGAACCGTTCCAGCACTCTGTTGAAGGAATTCTCAAGCCGCCTTCTGTACCCATAATAATGGTATCGCCGGGGGTGTCGCAATGCATTGCCCATGCAATACGGAAGTCGAGAGTAATACCGCCTTCAAGACGAATATAGGCTGCAGCAAAGTCGTCTACGCCGAAAACCTCGGTGTATTCGGGCTTCTGGAGATATTCGGGCTTTTTACCGAATAAGCCTGCCTTAAAGCCTGTAACTGTAAGGGGCTTTGGATAACCGATGGCATTAAGCACCATATCAAGTGAATAGCAACCAATGTCACCAAGTGCGCCAAGACCTGCAGTATCCTCCTGAATGAATGATGTGCCGAAGGGGGTGGGGATACCCATTCTTCTGCCGCCGCCTGTCTGGATGTAATAGATTTTGCCAAGAACACCGCTTTCACAGATTTTCTTAACCATTTTCATATTTTCATCAAAACGGGGCTGGAAGCCGATTGAAAGAATCTTGCCACTCTTCTTTTCTGCCTTGCAGATTTCAACTGCCTCTTCAATTGTAACGCACATAGGCTTTTCAAGGAGTACGTGAACGCCGTGCTCAAGTGCATAAATAGCACAGGGAGCGTGCTGACGGTTGTATGTACAAACAGAAACCGCATCCAGATCCTTTTCGTTGTCAATAAGCTCTTTATCGCTGAGATAGTAGTTGCCCTCTACACCATTTGCCTTGGCAAAGGCCTCTGCCTTGCCGGGGATAATGTCTGCAAATGCAACAACCTCAACATCGTCACAGTTAAGGTAGCTCTTAAGGTGTGCTTCTGCAATCCAGCCACAGCCGATAATACCAACCTTTATTTTTTTACCTGTATAGGTTTTGCCTTCAACGTGTTTTTCTTTGAAAGCGTCAAGGATATTTGACATATTCTTACCTCCGTTATCCGCCCTGCGGAAATTTTACAAGTATAGATTATCACATTCCGCAAGATGTTTCAATAAGACTTTCGGTTGATTTTTTGGTGTTTTTTCGTTTTTTAGGTAATGCACAAATTGTATTGGTTTTTGTTGGTTAATGTGACTAAAGGTGTTTTTTATATTTCTTTTTTGTTAATAAACTTTTAAATTATTAATAATTTGTTCATAAAGTTGCAACATTGTCACAACATTAAGATGTTATTATAACCTTGCCAATACGATACGCAGGAAGAGTAAAAACTTTCTATGTTCAAGAAAAGACCATCGCTCACTTATGCGGTGGTCTTTTCTTGTGCATTTTTATATTATTCACATTTGCGTTATTGCTTTTTGATTTTTCATAATGTATTATTATAGTATATCAGTTTTAGGTGGTGACCCCATTGGTTATATACCCCGAATCCTTCAGCGTTAAGCCCAATACAGAGTCAACGGTTAATTTGCGCAATCTTTTTAATACCACAGCCCAGACCCCTGTGCACAAAAACCTTACTCTTATGACGGGTAACTACGTTTTTTGCAGTAAAAATGCCGCGGAAAAGCGGATTTATATATCAAACACAACTGCCGCCAATGAGTACGACAAGGGCTCTTGTCCCAATGTGCGCAAGTGTGCGGTTGTTATTGAAAATGTTAAAAATATGGACATTGATTGCTGTGACTCCAATTTTATTATGGATGGCGAAATGACCCATATTGTTATTAAAAACTGTGAGAATATAAAAATCAAGAATCTTAATATAGAGACAGTTAATCCCAATGTTCATAAAATCACAATTTTAAAGGCATCCACCTTCTATGTAACCTTCAAGGTGGATGAAACAGGCAAATTTGCAGAAGAAAACGGTAGTTATTATTGGTACGGTACAGATTACAAAATGAACCTTACAGACTACCGCAATAATTCCTGGATGGTTACCGCAACACGGGATAATTACAACCATACAACCCGTTCAATGCATCCTCTCCACGGTGTGGCAAGCATAAAGCCTGTGTCGGAGCGCATTTTTAATGCCCGCTTTATAACGCCTAAGGATTTTGAGGTGGGACAGGTTTTTTACGTTTATCCTGCAGTCCGCAAAGAGGTCGGAATACTGATTGACTCGTCTAAAAATATAACACTTGAAAATGTTAAGCAGACTTTCAATTACGGTATGGGACTTATTGCTCAGAACAGCGAGAATATAACTCTTGAAAAACTGGATTTTTCTCCTAACCCTAATTCGGAGGTTGAGCTGTGTTCTTTTGCAGATTTTTTGCATTTTAGTATGTGTCGCGGAAAAATTAAGGTTGTTGACAGCAGCTTTGACGGCTCCGGTGACGATGCCTGCAATGTTCACGGAATACATTTTAAAATTGTAAGGGCAGATAAAAATAAAATGACCGTAAAGTTCTGCCATCCTCAGAGCTATGGGTTTGAATGTATCCGCGAAGGGGATATGATAGCATTTATTGACCCCAGAACATTGTTGGAAACAGCAACTACAAAGGTTATTCACGCTCAGTTGCGCGATGATTACTATTATGACCTGGAGCTTGCTACCTATGACCCTCCTATGGGTGCCGGCGGTATTATTGAAAATATATCTGCCTGCCCTGATTTTGAATATTCCGGCAATACGGTTAACCGTGTGGTGACCCGTGGTGTGCTGGTTACAACCAGGGGAAGGGTGCGAATCGAAAATAACAGGTTCCTTAATACAGGTATGAGCGGTGTGCTTATATCTGATGATGCCTCCGATTGGTACGAAAGCGGTTGCGTGCGTGATGTAGCAATACGTGGAAATGCGTTTATGAATTGTGAGGAAAATGCAATTTTAATTAAACCTGAAAATCGCCGTTATGCAGGTGCAGTTCACAGAAATATTCTTATTGAAAATAACCTTTTTATTATTAATAATATCCATGCCGTTAATGTGACAAACTCGGCTGATATTCTTATGCAACACAATGTATATAAGGGCAGACCTCTTAACGGCAGGTGGGTTGTTGCCCGAAATACGGAAAATCTTGTAACAGATTGCCCGAAATAAAGAATATCCACAGATACTCGTCGGGAATATCTGTGGATTTGTGTTTTAGTATGACTTTGCCTCGAAGGACTGACAGCAGGTTGCATCAACATTCTTGGCATCGCAGTTGCAAGCGCCTACTTTGATGGCATTTTTTGTGCAGTAGTTTTCGTTTGTGCAATGGTATTTGCAGGTTGCTACTGTACAGCCGATGCTGTTGTTTTTGTTTTCATTCATTACTAAAACCTCCTTTTTGCAGATAGGTTTTGCCTATCCTATGAATTAGTATTACCCGAAAATTCGTAAAAATAAGGTGATTTTTTGAAAAAAGAAAATGTTATAAAATCCTGTTACTCCGTTATGGAACGGCTTACACCCCTTGAATTTGACTGTGGCAGATTGTGTGACGGAATGTGTTGCAAGGGTGGCGAAGGAACGGGAATGTTGCTGTTCCCGGGGGAAGAAAATCTGATAGACCCTGAAATAAATGTGGTTACAAACGAGTGTGGTGACAAGGTTGCAGTTTGCAACGGAGCCTGTGATCGGAAAAAACGTCCGCTTTCCTGTAGAATTTATCCTGTTTTTCCTATAATAAAGGAGGAGGGTATAGTAACTGAATTTGATGTAAGAGCAAATTGCCCATTAGTCAGCGGTGAATTTGAAATTGACAGGCGTTTTGACAAGGCTGTACGCAGGATAGGTAAGTACCTGCTCCTAAATGACGAAACATCACACTTTTATAAAAGGCTGTCTGCAGAGCTGGAAGAATACCGCCTGTTAAAGGAAGTTTTAACATTCTGAAATAATTTTTAAAAAAGTGTTGACAAAGACAAAGATGTCTGTTATATTATAACTGTAAATAGTAATCATTACTACTTGTGAGGTGGTTATATGCGAAGCTCAAAACAGCGCGATGCAGTTTTGCAGGTGTTACAGACATCTTGTGACCATCCTACAGCAGATGTGATTTTTGAACGGGTCCGTGAGCAGATACCAAATATCAGCCTGGGCACTGTGTACAGAAATCTGGGTCAGCTGAAGGACGAAGGCTATATAACTATTGTTGAAAGCAGTGACACCAAGGTTCACTACGAGGGTAATCTTACAGAGCATATACATTTTCTCTGTAAAAAGTGCCACAATATTACAGATGTTTTTTGTAAAACACAAATTCCCGAAGCACTTCTTGATATGGGGTTGCAGGTGGAATCAGAAAAAACTGTTTATTACGGCTTGTGCAATGCTTGCCGATAATATATAATAGTATAATCAAAAGATTTTATTTTTAAAGGAGTTATTTGTTATGAAGAAATGGAAATGCTTAGTTTGCGGTCAGATTGTTGAAGGCGAAAATCCCCCCGAGGCTTGTCCTCTTTGCAAGGCACCTGCAGAAAAGTTTGTTGAGGTTAAGGATGAGGAAATGACTTGGGCTGCTGAGCACGTTCTCGGTGTTGCAAAGGGCGTAAGTGAGGAGATTATTGAAGGTCTTCGCGCTAACTTCCAGGGCGAGTGCACAGAGGTTGGTATGTACCTCGCTATGGCAAGTGTAGCTCATAGAGAAGGCTACCCCGAAATCGGTCTTTATTGGGAAAAGGCTGCTTATGAAGAGGCAGAGCACGCAGCAAAATTCGCTGAACTCCTTGGTGGGCTTGTAACTGATTCAACAAAGAAAAACCTCGAAATGAGAGTAGAAGCTGAAAACGGTGCAACACTTGGTAAATTCGAGCTTGCTAAGATGGCTAAAGAACAGAATCTTGATGCTATCCACGATACAGTTCACGAAATGGCTCGCGACGAAGCAAGACACGGTAAAGCATTCGAAGGTCTTCTTAAGAGATATTTTGGCTAATAATTGAGATTTTTCCTGCCATACTATATATTGCAACAATATATAGAGGAGCGATTTTATGAAATACGAATGTCCTTGCGGATATGTTTACTATACTGCTAAAGGAGATCCCGAAAACGGTGTAGCACCAAACACACCATGGGAAGATGTCCCTGAAGATTGGGTTTGTCCTGTTTGCGGACTTGGTAAAGACGCTTTCGTTGAGGAAAAGTAATTTAATTAAACCGACGGAACGTGGTTTCGTCGGTTTTTGATAAAACTCTGTTTCCAAAAATTGGAGGATGATTATATGGATAAAACTGCATTATTCAAGCTTTCATACGGCGTTTATGTGGTAACTACCTGGGCATCGGGTAAGCCTACGGGATGCACTGCCAACTCTGCTATGCAGATAACCTCAGACCCTGCAACAATTGCTGTTTCCGTAAACCACGATAATTACACAAACAGCTGTATTAAGGATACAGGTGTATTTGCCATAAATATTCTTGGTGAAAATGTTGACCCTATGGTTATTGGTTCCTTCGGTTTCAGAAGTGGCAGAGAGGTTGACAAGTTCGAGGGTATTGAACCGTTGGTTAAAGGATATTTGCCCGTATTGCCACAGGCTATGAGTTATATTACCTGTAAAGTGATAAACACTATGGAAACAGAAACTCATACTGTATTCCTTGGTGAGGTTACCGATGCCGGAAATCTTAAGACAGATACCCCTATGACATATAAGTATTACCACGAGGTTGTAAAGGGTACGGCGCCTAAGAACGCTCCTACTTACAGCGGTGAATAAAAAAAGCCTATCGGATTTTGTCCGATAGGCTTTAATTGTTTGTTTAACCCCAGATCACCCAGAGTAAAATGTAACCTGTAATAACAGCTGAGAGCGTGAACGGTACACCGTATTTCATAAATGTGGTGCTCTTTACCTCGTGACCTTCCTTGCGAAGGATACCGATTGCTGTAATATTTGCGCTGGCACCAATGGGTGTCAGGTTTCCGCCAAGGGTTGCACCGCAAAGCAGACCGTAATAGAGGAGCTTGGGATCTGCCATACCTAAATCAAGTGCGATTACAGGTATTATTGAAAGCATTGTAGCTGTGTATGGAATGTTATCAATAAATGCTGACAGAAATACCGACATCCACACAATAATTGTGTAAACCACAAACACAGAGCCGGAGCCAAGGCTTGCAATTGCACCGCCGATTACATCAATAACACCTGCCGCTTTAATACCGCCGATTACTATAAACAGGCAAGTGAGCAAAACAATTGTATAATAGTCAATTTCCTTGAAGGCATTTTTTACAATTTCTTTGTTTTTCTTAAAGATTAACTCTCTGAGTATTCCGACTATGAAAAATGCAATGCAAATAAGTCCGTTTGTTATTTCCGGCTTATAGAACTGACCGGGTGCTGCAGCATTTTCATAGGGGATAAACGATGCTGCAATAAGCGCAACAACAGTACCAACCAAAAGATATGTGGGAACATAATCTTCAACCTTAGTACGTGAAGCAAAGGTTATGGGATTATTCTCCTTGCGGAACATAAACAGGATAATAAGGGCACTTGCAAGTGCACCTGCCTGAACTACCCAGAACATACCCGGCTTGCCGTTATCCACAAAAAAGTCGGAGAAGTCAAGGTTTGCTGCCTTACCCAGGAGTATTGATGTGGTGTCACCCACAAGTGTTGCCGCACCCTGCAGGTTTGATGAAACCGCAATACAGATAATGGCGGGAACAGGTGATACCTCCAGCTTTTTGCAAAAGGCAAGTGCAACCGGGGCTATCATCAGGACTGTGGCAACATTGTCAACAAAGGCAGAAACAATACCTGCAAACAGAGAAATTACAACCACAACCCACTTCATATTGGGCATTTTTGAAATAAGCAGGTCGGACAACAGCTGGGGCATTTTTGATTCTATAAAAAGATAAACAGTACCCATTGTACCTGCAATCATCATAATGACATTCCAGTCAATTTCAGACAATGCCTGTTTTATGCCGTAAATATATGTACCGCCGGCGGTTGTGAAAAAATCTGCCCCGAAAAGGTCGGGCTTTGCGGTGGCAATAACGCCCAAAGCAATAAATACAAGGGCAGATACCGCTACAATATGTGGTCTTATCTTCTGGAATATCATCATTAAAAGATAAGTTATCGCAAAGATTACAAGTGCGACAATGGTGATTTGGGTCATTAAAATTACTCCGATTCCGGTGGACAGTTTGTCTGTGTAAAAAAACCGCCCTTTATATGCTTTGCATACAAAGAACGGTGGAAAGTTTGTTTTATAGGTATAGTGTTATAGTATAAAATAAACCTGCAACCCAATAAATAACCTACGATTTGCAGGCTATGCCAGACTCCACCACTTATTCAGGCTGCAACTCGATTATATGACAGTAAAAAGGAAAAGTCAACAAATGTTATTTTTTAAACAATTTTAGGAATTAAAAGTATAAAAATAATACGGATATAGCGTATTCCTTGTTGATTTGTATTTGGTTTTTAAGTATAATTACTATCAATAATTAATGTATCGGTGATTTTTATGGATAATGAAATTAAGAATAATGTTCCCGTGTGGATGTTGGAGAGCGAGTCCTCAACAGAACAGAATGATGTTGTGGGAAGTATTGTAGGGGGATATATAGGAGCCTTCAGAAAAAGAGGCTTTACTCAGCTTGAAATCGGCAGTCTTATGACATCTGCGTTTTTGCTTCCTTCGGAAGAGGTGGAGAACAGGATTGATGCTGTGCTGTCATGTGCAGAGCAGGGCGAGGAGGAAAATGCAAGAAGGCTTTGTGTTTACCTTGCACAAAAAGGAAGCCTTTTTGCAAATAATGATACAGACCCTTGCGAAATTATAGGAATACTTAAAGAAAAATACGGAAAAACTGCGGCATTTGAAACCCTTTTGACCTTCCCTGAGCTACTTGCGGTGTGGAAAAGGTCGGAGGTACGTGAGCTTACCGAAAATGCAGAAAATTACCGTAAAGCACAAAAAATTCTTGAAGAATGTGCTGCTGTTTTTCCTGAAATAAGCTGAGTCCGGCAAATCTTTTTGTAAACTTGAAAAATAAAAGTATATAAAATAACAAAAAATTGATAATTGTGCTCACTTTTTCTTGACTAATGTGACAATATTTATTATAATATACGAGATGATGTGTTATTTGTGGTAATAATACACTATCCGTATTGTATGATAATGGTTTTGTTATTTATATATTTTATATTTATTTTTATATATTTCATTGTAAAAAAGAATAATTTTTATTTATATAGATATTTTTGCACGCGTGTGAACGCCTGTTACAAAACTTTTATTATATGCAGGTTCTACCTGCCACGTATGACGGATGGTTCATCCGTCATTTTTATTTTTAATTAATGACTTTTGAACAAATTTACAGAAAGGAGATTTTATTTATGCCAGTTATTATCGGTGTTATTGCGCTTATTGTGGGCGGTGTTATCGGTTTTGTTCTGGGCGGTGCTCACCGTAACAAGGTTGCAGAGGCAGCCATCGGTTCAGCCACTCAGGAGGCTGCACGCATTGTAAACAACGCAATGACTGAGGCA